>JBAUIL010000169.1:0-6731 GCA_049682915.1 Ahrensia sp.
CACATGCGTGTCGACATGCACCCGCGCCCCAATATTGGCAGCTTGGCCGAATGTGTTGGCGTCACCCTCAAGAATGGCCTCGCGCAGTGCGTCCACGCTTTCGGGCACATCAACGGTGTAGCCCTCGGCTTGCATGGCGCGCAGCGTATTGAGCAGCGATTCAAACACACCCAGATAAGCGGCAGTGCCGGTGGCACCGCCATTGGGCGGGAAATTGTAAAGCACGGTGGCCACGCGGCGCTCGGCCACCGGTGTGCGGCGCAGCGCGACAATCTTTGCCATCCGCGCAGCCAGCATTTCGGCGCGCTCAACGCAGGACTGCATGTCCCGCGCATCAATGGTGTTTTCAAAAGTGCAATTGCGGTGACAGCCGGTGCATGCGCCGGAGCCATCATTGCGGCCACCAAACAAAATAGGTCCGGTCGCGCCGTCAATCTCGGGCAATGACACCATAATGGTTGTTTCAACCGGCGTCAGGCCCTGCTCATTGGCACCCCATTTTTGCAGGCTCTGGAACTCGCTGGCAAACGCCGACAGATAAGGGACATCAAGCTTGGCAAGAATCTCCTCCGCCGCCGACGCATCATTATAGGCAGGCCCACCAACCAGCGAAAAGCCGGTGAGTGACATCACGCAATCAACGCGCGCCTTGCCGTCCTTCATAAAGAATTTTTCAATCGCAGGCCGCCCGTCCAACCCGCTGGCATAGGCGGTGATGACGTTGAGGCCCTGCGCTTCAAGCGCTTTGACCACACCGTCATAATGGGCGGTGTTGTTGGCCAACACATAAGAGCGCATCACCAGCAAGCCGACAGTGCCACCCGACTTGAAGTCAGCCGCCTTGGTATAAACGCTCAGGTCATCTGTGACTTGGTTTGGCAGTGCGCGATGGTAAAGCCCCACCTCAGGGTAATGCACCGGTTCGCGTTCGCTGACCGCTTTGCGTAGCTCAAGGCGTGGGCCGGACGCATAGCGGCCAACCAGAAACCGCACCAGATTGACGATATTGTCGTCGGATGCCGCCAGCAAATATTGCAGCACCATGAAGTAGGCGCGTACATCCTGTGCTTTACCGGGAATGAATTTCAAAATGCCCGGCAATGCCCGCAACATGCGCATTTGGCCCTTGCCACCGGCCCCTGGCTTTTTGGAATTGCCGCCGCGCAGTTTCTTCAACATGCCCATCACGCCGCTGGTCGGCTTGGCCATGTCGAACTCGCCGAGCTTCGTCATCTTGACGATTTCACCCGCAGCCAGGCAACCGACAATGCAGTCGCAATCATCGCGGCGCGCCTGCAAAAGCGGCGCAATCAAGTTCACTTGATCTTCCATGAACATCATGTGCGCGATGATGATATCAGCCCGCTGGATATCCGCGATGCAACGCGCTTTTGCACCCTCATCGTCGGCAAATTCGGTCGTCGCGTGCAGCGTCAGGCGAAGCCCGGGCAAATCACGCAGCAGCTCAATGCGCGCGCGGTCCAACGCCGTGGCCATATGGCCATCCAGCGTAACAATCGTTACATTGATCGGCGTCGCCTGCCCCACAACGGAGGCATGTTTGACGTCAGCGGCCGAAATGGGCTTTTGCATCATACAGCGTCTCCACAGTGATGGGGTTGATGGATTTTTCCGCAGCAAATAGCTCGGTATTGCGGCGCGCCTTTCCGCGCACAAAAAATGGAATTTTCTTCAGTTCACGCTCAGCGTCGTCGGTCCAGCGGCTTTCGCCATCCATGACCGGCGCAGCTACATCAGCGTCGGCTGACATATCATCGGTAACCAGTTTCAACTTCGGCCCACCGCCACCGCCAATGGCTGCCAGATGCGATGCTTCCGCGTCATCATTGAACTCGAAGTCATCGCGGAACATGTTCAGCAAATGCTCTTCCAAGCCCATCATCAGCGGGTGAACCCAGCTATCGAAAATGACATTAGCGCCTTCAAAGCCCATTTGTGGCGAATAACGCGCCGGAAAGTCCTGCACATGCACTGGCGATGAAATGACCGCACAGGGCAGACCAAGCCGCTTGGCGACGTGGCGTTCCATTTGCGTGCCCAGCACCATTTCCGGCTGAGCCGCGATGATCGCGTCTTCCACATCCAGATGATCGTCGGTGATCAGCGCTTCCAGGCCATATTCTTTTGCCGCCGCCCGCACATCGCGCGCGTGCTCGCGGCTGTAGGTGCCCAGGCCACACACTTCAAAGCCCAACTCATCACGGGCAATCCGCGCGGCGGCAACCGCATGGGTGGCGTCGCCGAAGATGAACACGCGTTTGCCGGTGAGATAGTTTGAGTCAATCGACCGCGAATACCACGACAGGCGCTCATGTGCGTTTAGCACCATCTTGGACACATCAATGCCGGTAATTGCACCCACTTCAGCGATGAAGTCTTTGGTGGCGCCGACGCCAATCGGCACAGTTTTGGTGCATGGCTGATTGAACGTGCGCTGCAACCACGAGGCCGCTACACCGGCAATTTCAGGGTACAGCACGACGTTAAAGTCCGCATCCGGCAGATGGGTCAAATCTTCCGGTGTTGCACCAAGGGGTGCAATCACGTTCACATCAACCCCGATCTCATGCAGCAGACGGCAGACTTCGGTAATGTCGTCGCGGTTGCGGAAACCAAGCGAAGTTGAGCCCAATATATTGCAGCTTGGCGCCGCGCCTTCTTGTTTGGCTTTGGGCGTGCGCCCGCCGGCAAAACCGCGGACCAATTGGTAAAACGTTTCTGCCGCACCCCAGTTTTCTTTCTTCTGGTAGGATGGCAGGTCCAATGCGATGACCGGCATCGCCAAATCCAGCGTTTTGGCCAAACCACCCGGATCATCTTGAATGAGCTCGGCGGTGCAAGACGCGCCGACAAGCATCGCCTGTGGCTTGAAACGCTCAGCCGCATCGCGGCAGGCGGTTTTGAAAATCTCGGCCGTATCAGCACCAAGGTCACGCGCCTGGAATGTGGTGTAGGTGACGGGCGGGCGGGTTTTGCGCCGCTCAATCATCGTAAACAACAAATCCGCATAGGTGTCGCCCTGCGGCGCATGCAAAACGAAGTGCAAACTGTCCATCGATGTCGCAATGCGCATCGCGCCAACATGCGGCGGGCCTTCATATGTCCAAACGGTCAACTGCATCAGACGGCCTCCACTTTCAGGCGAGAGCGGCGCGTCAGCGGGCGCGCGAACAGTTCGGCAAGGTCACCGGCCTGCTCGTAGCCATGGATGGGCGTGAACGCGAATTCGATCGACCATTTGGTCGCTCTGCCTTCGGATTCAAACGGATTGGCAAGCCCCATGCCGCAGACAATCAGGTCCGGGTTCGCCGCGCGGCACCGGTCGATCTGCTTGTCAACATCCTGGCCTTCGCTGATCGTTGTCGCATCATCCAGCTGGCTCAGTTCCACATCGCACAATGTGCGGTTCAAAAACGGTGTGCCGACTTCAATGATGGATGCATCGACTTCGTTTTGCAGGAACCGTGCAAGCGATGGTTCCATCTGTGAATCGGGAAACAGAAAGACCCGCTTGCCTTCCAGCAGCGGCTTGTAATTGGCAATGGCGCGTTGAGCGCGTTCGCGGCCCGGCTTGGTAATCGCCTCAAACCGCGCTTCGTCTACGCCAAAGCTATCGGCTGCCGCCTTCAGCCATGCGGTGGTGCCCTGCTCGCCCAGCGGAAATGGCGCACTGATGCGTTGCGCGCCGCGCTTGTCCAGCAGCTTGGCTGTATCGGTCAAATAGGGCTGCGCCAGCAAATAGCGCGTGCCCGGCCCGGCAACAGGCACCGTGTCTGATGTGCGTGACGGCAAAAACGCCACATCGTCAATGCCCATCGCTTTGAAGATACGGGCAAACTGATCTTCGACCACGTCCGCCATCGAGCCGACAATGATCAGCTGATTGGGCTTGGCTTGCTTGGGAGTATCCTCCACAAGCGCCGTCAGGAAATTGTCTTCGCCTTGGGTAAAGGTGGTCTCAATGCCACTACCGGAATAAGCGATCACCCGGCGTGCGCCCGCTTGCTCTTTGTTCAGCCGCTCGGCTGCGCGCGACAGATCAAGCTTGATGACCTCAGACGGGCAAGAGCCGACAAGCACCAGCATTTTGATGTCCGGGCGACGGCTCAGCAGCCGTTCGACCACGCGGTCCAACTCGTCATGCACGTCAGCCATACCAGCCAGATCGCGCTCATCAATGATGGCTGTGCCAAAACGCGGCTCGGAAAAAATCATCACGCCCGCTGCAGACTGCATAAGGTGTGCGCAGGTGCGCGACCCGACAATCAGGAAAAACGCATCCTGCATTTTGCGGTGCAGCCAGATGATTGAGGTCAGCCCGCAAAACACTTCATGCTGGCCGCGCTGGCGGATTGGTTCCGCAGCAACAGCAACAGGCGCACACGCCTCAACGGACCTTGCGTCAGCGGATCGACCCAAACCAGCGAGCAGTTTTTTGCCGTCTTTGAGAATCGAAACCATTATGCCGCCTCTCCCAAGGTTGGTTGAGATGGCGCGCTCAAACGGGCCAAACGCAGCTTCCAAATAAATTGAGCCGCGTTGATAAGATAAGTGGCATAGGCTGCGAGCGCCAAAAACAGCAGAGACTCAGATGTCCACGTGCCAGTCGACAGCGCCCACAAATAAGCAGTGTGCAGCGCCAGCACAGCCATGGAAAACACGTCTTCCCAAAAGAAGGCCCGCGCAAACAGATAGCGACCGAACACAACCTTTTCCCAGATCGCGCCCGTAATCATGATCGCGTAAAGAACCAGCGTCTTCACAACGACAGAAATATGAGCAATTTCAGCGCCTTCGCCGGTAATCAGCGTGCGCGCAATCAGCCCGACGCTGACCAGAAAAACCACAAATTGAACCGGAGCAAGAATGCCCTGCACCAGTGTCCAAACCGTCGAATCCCGGCGCACACGCTCTTCAGCGGTGTATAGCGGCTCGATGCTGTGTTGGTTTGAACGGGTGGCCATGATGGTCCGGGATACTTCGTTTTGTTGCTCGTACAGGGAAGCCTAACGCGCAGAATACAAAAGTGTCAACTTTAATTGACGTTGAAAAATATTTACATAGCGTCAAGATTGCGCTTAAGTGAAACAGCATTCGGCGTCGGGGCTCGCTTGCGCACATTTTCGATTCGGCACCTGCCGGATTTTTGTAGCTACGCTGAACGAGAAAGAGCCGGCCATGCGACCGCCGACCGAGCACCTAAAAGAGCAACTAACCACGCCAAACAGCGATGGCAGCCAGCCCTTGGCCACAAACATTCGAAAAATTCTTTCAACCGCCATCAATCAGTTGGTAATTGATGAGGCGAGCCGACGCCTGGATGAGCAATACAGCAAGTTTTCCCGCCAAACGGTCGAAATTGACCAGATCTGCAGCGACCTGTCTGAAATGGGTGCCTTTGACACAACCGCGGAGATTGAGCGCATCCAACAAATGCGCCTGACACGCCGCGAAGCGGTCTTCATGTTTGAACAAATCGCAATCGCCTTGGGTAAAAAATGGGAAGACGATGACGTAGACTTTCTCGACGTCACCATCGGCATGGCGCGTTTGCAAGCCGTCTTGCGCGGTTACGTGGAAGCGCAGATTGTTGAACCACCGCGCGAAAATAATGCCTGTGAAGTGCTGATTGCCACCATGCCCGGCGAAGAGCACACATTCGCCGCCATCCTGCTGGAGCTCAATATGCGCCTGGTTGGATGGAATACCACGCTTTTTTGTGCCCAAAACCATCAAGAATTTGCTAGGAAAGTCGAAGCTAACTGTTACGATGTTGTTTGTCTGTCCTGGACGACACCGGAGCTCAAGGATTCGCTTGCGAATTTGACCCACACCATTAGTGGCCTCGACATCGATCGGAGGCCGATTTTTATTGCCGGTGGCCTCGCGTCGGCACAAAGAGGAAAATGGCTTGTTAGAATTGGCGTTGATTATATTTGCGACACGGCGGTCGGAGCCATAGATGTCGTCCGCGAAACAATTTCAAACAAACCCCACCCAGCCAATTGCGTTCGTAGAAAGAGCCCGCGACCCGAACATGCTAGCGGATTGGCATGACACGATGCTGAACGCCAATACCAGCGGCATCTACCGCACATTTGAACGCTCCAACACGCTTTTCACGGACCTGTCCGGTGCAACAGTTGCCGCGCTCACCAGCGTCGGCGCAGATATTGCCTTGGTGGTAGAGCCAGACGGCACCATATCGGACTTTGCCTATCAAGATGCCGCGCTTGACGCTTGGTCGATCGATGGTTGGCTTGGCCGCTCCATGGCCGACATCGTCACCCCCGAATGCGTCGATAAAATCCACGGACTTTTCGATGAAGGCAAGTCCAACGCGGTGACCCGAAAGCGCCAGGTTAATCATGCGGCTGCGGGCATGCCGGACTTGCCGGTGGCCTATCGCCTGGTCGCGATTGACGGGATGGCGCAAAAGCTCGCAATCGGCGAGGACTATCGCAAGATTGCTGAAATTCAGCAGCGGCTGGTTCAAACCCAGTTCGAATTGGAAACCGAATACCGCAAAATTCGTGAGGCTGAGGGCCGCTATCGGACGATTTTTCAGAAGTCCGACCAGGCCATTTTGGTGATTGATGGCGAAAACGGCACAATCATCGACGCCAATATGGCCGCCGCAACCGTGTTGGGCGCCAAACGGGCAAAGCTCAATGGCGACCCCATCGTCAATTGCTTCATCCGCACCGACC
>JBAUIL010000170.1:0-4018 GCA_049682915.1 Ahrensia sp.
AGCGCCAGATCCGCGGTGGTTTGCGCGGTGGCGGCAACGCCGGTCAATTCAAAATCATCAAAACGCGCAGTATTGGCTGAGATGCGCAGGTCAGTTTGCAACTGCTCCATAAAGCTCGTGTCGATGCTGCTGGTTGAATTGACGCTGCGCGGCAGGTTTGTAAATGCCGACAGGAATGCGCGTAAATCCAGCGTTGCAAAGTCCAACGTCCCCACCAGTGTTGGCGGGCCGTCACCGCGGCGTGCAACTTCCAAGACGCCAGTACCCGCATTGCCATCGACGTTAATAGCAAGCGTGTTGAGCCGGATGGTTTCTCCGCGCGCGCGCATTTGAGCGCTCAATTTCAAAGCGCCGAGACTGCGGCCCGCCAGTATCGGCCTTCCGCCCCATGCCAAAAGCCGCCGCAATGACGGCGTTTCCAAAGAGATGTCGCCCACTGCAAAAAAACCAGATGCAAACCCGAACTCACCGCTGACATTCAGGTTCGCGATGGGTGAGGTGATGGTCAATGTCGATTGTGCCACCTCGCCGGCCAGCGCGTCCACCGGATGTGTCGATGTGTAAGCCACATTCAAGGCTTCCCCCTCGACAACCATTGTGCCGCTAAACGTCAGCGGTGCGCTGATGCGCGGCCAGTTCAATGCTCCATTGATCGACGTTATCGTAATGGTGCGGTCCTGCGTGGCTGTTGTCAGCACCAGACTGCCATCGGTAATCGAAACCATGCCGATATTTTGCTTAAGCCATTGCGGATAAACGATGGCCGGTCGACCTTCCAGGCCGGTTGGCAGATCGGTATTTTGAGCGCGTTCCGCATCGCGTTGTTCGCCTGCAATGCGTACCGCTTGGCGCACATTGTTCATCGGCAACTGGTCCGACAGGGCGTTCTCTGGATCAATCTCGAGATTAAAGACAGGCCGTATCAGCCGCACACTTGAAACCCTTGGCTCACCGGTAATCAGCGAGTTTAGCGCCAAATCAAGTTCGATTTCGTCCAGCACGGCGATAGGGGTGGCTTGCGCCTGACGGCCACGCGCCGCGATGGTGATATTTTTCAGCGTCGCGGTGGGGGTGGGAAAGAGCGAAATATCGACACTGTCGCCGACCGAGACTTGCTGACCGGTGATTTCGGTGATGTTGCGCTCAATCGCGTTGCGGACAACGTCGGTGGAGACGAAAACAGGCAGCAACAACCAGCCAATCAATACGACGCCAATGATGCCGCACAGCAGGACGATAAATCGCTTTGAACTCAGAATTCGCATCGCTTACGACTAGCAGAACATGTCGCTCTGTCACACTGTTTGAATAGTTAACACACCGTTTTTGAGGGTGATTTTTGACGCCCGCGCCGTTAACCTAAACGCAGACTTCGTTGATAAAGCGTTGCCCTTAACCATGTTTGGCAAGCCTTTGTTAACGGGCGCTGTCACAGTATGAGACCACTTAATTCATCGTTGTACCGTTCCTGAACACAGCCTTTTCTCGCTCCCGCGCTCGTTGCCCGGGAGCGTTTTTTTTGGGACAATTGCACGTGTGCAGCGCGCGCAGATCATCGCTGCTCGTTTTAGCTGACAAGAACGCGGGATTGCGGAAACAAGATTTCGACAATGGTGCCGCGGCCGGGCTCGGAATGGATGCTGAACTCGGCCCGGTTGGCCTCAACCAATGCCTTTGTCAGCGGCAAGCCGAGGCCGGTACCCTCATTGGTTTTGGCCGACCGGTCGGCGACCTGTTGAAACGGCATCAGCGCCGTTTGAATTTCTTTGGCGGTCATGCCGATGCCGGTGTCTTTGACCCGCAATACCACACCACTGTCCGGGTTGTAGGCGGTACTGACCACGACCAGCCCACCCGTATGGGTAAAGCGCACCGAGTTGGATAACAGGTTCAGCACGATTTGGCGCACCGAGCGCACATCGGCGACCACGCCGGGCAATTTGGGATCGTAGCTCGACCGCATGATAATGCGCTCACGCGCTGCCTGAGGCTGCACCATGACCATCGCGTCGTCGACAGCGGCATTCAAATCAACCGCTTCAAAACTCAATTCCTGATTGCCTGACTCGATCTTGGAAATATCCAGCAGGTCATTGACCAGTTCCAAAACATGGCGGCCGGATTTGTTGATGTCCGTCAGATAGTCTTTGTAGCGCTGGTTATTCAATGCGCCGAAACGTTCCTCGGCAATCAGGTCCGAAAAGCCAATAATCGCATTAAGCGGCGTGCGAATTTCGTGGCTGATTTTCGCCAGAAATTCTGACTTGGAAGTCGATGCCTGCTCGGCTTGTTGCTTTGCTTCTTTCAACGCCTGCTCGGTCTGCTTCCACGGTGTAATGTCGCGCAGAACGGCGCAAATGGCGTCTGTCGCGGGCAGTGTTCCCATGGTCATGAACAGCGGAATAAAACCACCATTTTGTTCCCTGCCAAGCACCTCACGGCCCTCGTTCAACACGCTGGAAATTGCCGTATCCGTCATGCCGCGCAGATAATCCATCGAGGTGCGTTGGCTTTCATGGGCAAACAGATAAGCAAAGGACTTGCCCTCAAGCGTTGCCTTGTCATAGCCGAATAAGGCTTCGCCCGGCCCGTTGATCGAGCGGATTGTGCCGTCTTTTTTCAAGATCACCACGGCATCGGACGCAATATCGAGAATGCTCTCAAGCTCATTGATGTGTTGCTGCAACGCACTTTCAACATCTGATTGCGCGCGATTGGCTGTCGCCAACGGCAATTGCACCAAATTATCCAGCGCCGGTGTTTCCAGTGCGCCTTCATCATTCGGCAGCTCAAATTCATCGTCATCAAGGTAGGGTGTATCTTGATCGGGTGCCTCGTTGACGGGTTCGAAAGCAAACATGATGGCGCTTGCACCCTGCCAGGGAATGATTTGCATGTGCGCGCGCGCCGCAAACCGGTCGCCATCCGCCGCCAGCAGTGTCATCGGGCGCTTCAAGGTGCCGTCATTTTCGTCGGGCAAATAGTCCACAGAAGGCCCCAGCACCAAGGCGTCCAACCCACCACGGTCGTTGAGGAGTTCGATGTCGTCATAGCCCGTCATGATTTGAAAGGACGCATTGCCGAACAAGGCTTGCTCATTGCGCACCACCAAGAGTGCCAGCGGCAGGCCATCCAGAATGTCGGGCGTCAGCCCGCCTTGCGGCTGTTGGTCGTCCGTGTCTGTCGCAATTTCTGTGTCGTAATCAATCGCAGCGCTGTCAACGTCATCAATCTCATCGTCTGCCGTCACCAGCCGGATTGGCGCTTTGCGGGGTGGCAGCATAGCCTCATCAAAGATGGAATCCGCAGTTTTGTCGTCGTCCGAAAAAGCGTGCGCGTTGTCGCTGTCTGCCGGTTCCAGTTGGTCCCCGTCATCCAGTGCGCTATTCATGTAGTCGTTGAGCGCATTGTCGACGACATCGTCATCTGGTTCAGTTATCGCGTCGGTCTCTTTTTGCGCTTCCAGTCCGCGCAAATGATCGCCAATCTCATCAAAAGCCGCCCTTTCAGACGGCGCTAAATGCGGCGCGTAATTTGGTTTTTCGATAGTCCGTGGCTCACGTGGCATTGCCGCGCTTCTTAAAACCGGCACTTCACCCTGAAATGGATCATCAGCGGGTTCGTCCCGTGTCGCTTCATCGCTGGGCGCATTGTCGGCCATGGTGTCGTCGCCGACCATTTTACGATCGTCAAAGCTGTATCCCAAAGCATCCGGATCGATAACCGCATCCGGCAGCCGCACCACGCCGAAGCCGCGATAGCCTTCGAATGTGCGCTCACGGCTGTAATAGGGTAGGGCAGCCAAATCGACCGGCACGCGCAAGTCGGTATTTTCAATCGGCCAGAAAACACTTTTGCCGGACCACGTATCGCGCCTTTGCAGCGAACTCAGAATTTCGCCATCGGGGTCCAACTTAAGGCGCTTGGCAACCTGCTCAAAGTCACGGCCCAAAATATCAGCTGACCGCGCGCCGACAGCGTTGACAAATTCCGGAGACACTTCGCGGAAAATATTGTT
>JBAUIL010000171.1:0-1777 GCA_049682915.1 Ahrensia sp.
GGCCAGGTCTTCACCGGTCTTGAAGTTATCAATGGCCGCGACGCGGAAATCCGCTACACACTGGATGGTGGCGTCAAAAACATCATCTCAAAATCATTCCGCTCTAGCGATCGGTAATCGATAAGGCCCTGCACCGGAGCCTCCAGCCGGAGCAGACCAACACAACCCATCAAAGCGCGTGGCACCCCTCCCGGCCACGCGCTTTTTTTCGTCCGGTTCAGCACGGCCCGCTAATGTC
This sequence comes from Ahrensia sp., assembly GCA_049682915.1. Classification (GTDB taxonomy): domain Bacteria; phylum Pseudomonadota; class Alphaproteobacteria; order Rhizobiales; family Rhizobiaceae; genus JBCDLI01. Next base: position 239 of record JBAUIL010000171.1, read on the forward strand.
GCCCTTCCAAAGCATTGGCCCGTTCTGATCGATAATCAACTTGGCTTTTGACAAGGCCACGGTCCGCGCCTCCTCCTTGGATGGCAGCATATCGGCGCGCATGAAGCGCCGCGTGACCAGTTCGCCGTCGATAGTCTTGGCCAATGTGCCCGCCACGCGCCATTGACTGCCATCACTGACTGGCTGCACGCGGATTTCCACATCCTTGTAAGTCTCGTCCGCCCCCGCATCGGCGGGCGATGCACCCGCTGCATCACCGCCGCCAAACAGCTTTTTCAAAAATCCAACCATGGTGTTCTCCGTTTCACACCAAGCTGGCACAAAGCAGTTTGATGTCAACGATGGGCGATTGCCTAAAGCACGATTAGGATTTACGTATACGTCAATTTTGAGAGGGATGGCACCATGCCCGGCGCGCAACGCCAATGTTTGCCACCCCATGAAACCGGACTGCCGCGATGACTGAAACAACCGATACACAACCTGCCCCACCAGCCAAGAAAAAACGGAGATGGATCAAAGTGCTTTTCTACGTCTTGCTGCTTGTTGCCGTGGCGCTGGCTGGCTTGTTTTTGTTTGGCCCGCGCGAACCGGTCAACACCGCAATCCGGTTTGACGCGACAACCATCGGCGATGATATCGACACCTATCTGGCGCAAAGCGAAGCGCAGTTCGACGATATTGAGCCGGGCCTGCAGAAGGAGGTCGTCTGGGCCTACCCTGCGTCCAAGGCCAAAACGCCGGTGTCGCTGGTCTATATTCACGGCTTTTCGGCATCGCGCGGCGAAACCGACCCGCTGACCGCGCTGGCCGCTGCCGATTTGGACGCCAATGTGTTTTACACCCGCCTTTCCGGCCATGGCCGCGGCGGTGACGCAATGGCAGAGCCGACCGTGCAGGACTGGATGGATGACGCTGCCGAAGCCATCGCCATCGGCAAACGCATCGGCGAAAAAACCATTCTGGTCACCACCTCCACTGGCGGCACAATTGCCGCGATAGCCGCCTTTGACCCCGCCTTGCGCACCCAGATTGATGGCATCGTGTTTATTGCGCCCAACTTCAAACTCGCCACCGGTGCCGCGCCGGTGCTGACCATGCCGTTTGCGCGCCAAATTGTGCCGATGATCGTCGGTGCGGAGCGCGGCTTTGAGCCGGAAAATGAGTTGCACGCCAAATTCTGGACCGAGCGCTACCCATCCACCGCGCTACTACCCATGGCCGCCGCCGTCAAACAGGCCAACGGCCTGCTCTATGAGCGGGTGGATATCCCCGCATTGTTCATCTTCGCCGATGGTGACCGCGTGGTAAACCACACCAGAACCCGCCAAATCCACAGCCGCTGGGGCGGCAACAAAGCGCTGATCACAGTCGAAGACAGCACCGACCCCTACAACCACGTGATTGCAGGCGACGCGCTAAGCCCGAACACGACGGAACGGCTGGCGGGCGATATTGCGGGATGGGTGGAGAGGTTGTGAAGGGTATGGCGCTTGAAGGGTAGAGGTGTGAATGGCGGCGTCGATGCCGTTCGATACT
>JBAUIL010000172.1:0-3468 GCA_049682915.1 Ahrensia sp.
GTGGATTAATCCCGGTCGACAAATCCAGCCAATCGGCTCGCGCCCCGCCATAGCGCGCCATCGCCCGGTCCAGACCGCCACCATGTTGGATCGGCTCAGGCATCTTCTATCGCGTCAATTATATGCATGTAAGAACCCGCCACACGGCCCTTGCGCAACCCCACAGCACCGAGATCAGTGCCATTGGCATCGTGCGCGACAAACAGCGGCTCACCTACTTCGCTGGTGGCTTGTGAATAATGAAATTCATGCGCTGTCAAAGCGCCCGGCCATGGCCAATGACTGCACGGCGATAAGCGCCGATAGCCAAGATGACGATTGCGGACAGCAAAACTCGTCTCCACATCGAGCATGCCAACCATGGCATGGCGGACACCGTCCGCATCAATCAAACCGTTGCCCAAGACCATGTAACCGCCGCACTCACCATAAATCGTCGCGCCACGCACCTGCGCTGCCGTCATGCCCGCTTTGAAGCCGCTGGCACCAGCAATTTCTCCGGCGAACAGTTCAGGATATCCACCGGGCAAAAACACCGCGTCCGCACTTTGGTCCGGCGCTTCATCGGCGAGCGGTGAAAAGAAACTCAGCGTCGCGCCCGCTTTCCGCCAACCGTCCAGCAGATGCGGATAGATGAACGAGAAAGCGCGGTCGCGCGCAATAGCAATGTGCTGACCGAGCGGGCCAAGCGGCGCGCAAGCCCCAACACCGGGCGTTGAGAACGGCAATGCTGCCAAAGCGTCCAGGTCGCAATGCGCCTCCATCAAATCAGCAGCCGCATCAATGAAAGTCTCGATGGCGGCGTGCTCCTGCGCCTGCACCAGGCCCAAATGGCGCGACGGCAACGCCAAGCTGTCGAGCGAAGGCACCGCTCCCAGAACAGGCACATCGATGTTGGCCATCGCATCGCGCATCATTTTTTCGTGCCGCGCACTGCCGATGCGGTTGAGAATAACACCGGCAAAATTCAAGCCGGGCCGGTGGTTGCGATAGCCCGATACAAGCGCGGCAATCGACTGTGCCATGCGCGAACAATCCACCACAAACACAACCGGCAAGCCCAACAGAGCCGACAGATCTGCCGCGGTGCCGGTGCCATCAACCGCACCGTCAAACAGGCCCATCATGGCTTCTGTGACGCATAGGCCATCGCGCGAAGCCGCCAATTGCGATAAAAGCGCTGGCCGCATGGCCCATGGATCAAGATTGATGCAATCGACCCCGCTGGCAAAGCGGTGAAACGCCGGATCAATGTAGTCGGGCCCGGCTTTAAACGGTGCCAAATCGATGGCCCGGCGTGCGAACGCGCGCAGCAAGCCCAGCGTCACCAATGTTTTGCCACTGCCCGAATGCGGCGCAGCCACCATAAAGCCGTGGCGCACCCCTTAGCCCGCCTCTTGCTGACGCCGCATACCTAAAGGGTCGGCCTGCAAAATCCGCCCGTCCTGCAATGCGCCCAACCAGTCGAGCCCCGCACGTAGGCGCACAACCTCGCCCACCACAACAATCGCTGGCGGCTTGAGGCCGGAGGCCTCAACATCGGCCACCGCATTTTGCAGCGTTGTTTCCAGCACCTGCTGCTTGTCGGTCGCAGCATTGCAGACAAAAGCCAGCGGCTCATCGGGGCTGCGGCCTTCTTCGATCAACCGCCGTGTGATCGTCTGAATATGTTTCATCGCCATATACATCACGATGACCGGCGAGCCTTTGGCCACACCGGCCCAGTCAATCGCTTCGGGCATGACGCCGGTCGCATCATGGCCTGTCAGAAACGTCACATTGTGGTTGGTGTCGCGGTGCGTCACCGGAATGCCCGCATAAGCCAGCCCGCCAATGCCCGCCGTGATGCCCGGCACAATACGAAAGGGAATGCCGTGCTCGGTCAGCGTCAACGCTTCTTCGCCGCCACGGCCAAACACGAACGGGTCGCCGCCTTTGAGGCGCAGCACGCGCTTGCCAGCCTTTGCCAGCTCCACCAGGCGCAATGAAATATCGCGCTGCTTGGGCGATGGTTTGCCACCACGCTTGCCGGCATATTCAAAAACAGCATCCTTGTGGGCAAGCGCCAGGCACGCTTCATCCACCAGCGCATCATGCACAATAACATCGGCATGTTGCAGCGCATTGATGGCGTGCAGCGTCATCAGGCCCGGATCACCCGGCCCTGCCCCTACCAACCACACATGGCCTGCCTGAAAGGCTGGCAGGCCTGCGGTCAGATTGGCAAAAACACCTTCATTGTTTTGCACTGGCATAACTTTCTTTCAGCGCGGCGATCCATTGCCTATAAGACGATTATGAATGATCGACCACCACCCAATTTGGATGAAACGGATGCCGGGCTTCGCAAACCGGCGGGACCGCTTCGTCGTGGGTGGACCACCGGTGCTTGCGCCACCGCCGCAACCAAGGCCGCGCTGACAGCACTGCTGACCGGCGAGTTTCCCGACCCCGTCACCATCACCCTGCCCAAAGGCGAACAGCCCAGCTTTAGCCTGGCCCGCGAACATTTGGACGATGACACCGCCCAAGCGACCATCATCAAGGATGCTGGCGACGATCCCGATGTCACCCACGGCGCCATGATAACCGCACAGCTGCGCCGCGCGCCACCCAAAAGCGGCGTGCGCTTTCACGCCGGCGACGGTGTCGGCACAGTCACCAAGGCGGGCCTGCCGATTGCGCCGGGCAACGCCGCCATCAATCCGGTGCCGCGCCAGATGATGACGGACGTCGTCCACGCTTTATGTGCGAACCATGGCATCGCGCCGGACATCGACATCACCATCTCTGTGGAAGGGGGCGCGGCGCTGGCTGAAAAAACCTGGAACCCGCGCCTCGGCATCATCGGCGGCATTTCCATTTTGGGCACCACCGGTGTTGTGCACCCGTTTTCCTGTGCCGCCTGGATCCACTCCATCCATCGCGGCATTGATGTGGCACGCGCCGCAGGCCTGCCCCATGTGTTGGGCTCCACCGGTTCAACCTCGGAAGACGCGGCCAAAGCATATTACGGCTTGCCAGATATCGCGCTGCTCGACATGGGTGACTTCGCCGGTGGCCTGCTGAAATATCTACGCGCCCACCCGGTGCCGAAAATCACGATTGCCGGTGGTTTTGCAAAAATCACAAAACTGGCCCAAGGCGCGCTCGATCTACACTCCGGTCGCAGCCAAATCGATCTGGCATTTCTTGAGTCAACCGCCCGGGCAGCGGGATTGGATGAGGCAAACGCCCAATCCATCGCAACCGCCAACACGGCCCAAGAGGTTCTCACCTTGGTGCAGGGCCAAGGCGTTGACCTCGCCGAGCCGGTCGCAAGACACGCCTTGAAAACCGTGCGCGAGACCCTGCGCGATGCGCCGGTGAAGGCGGAAATCATGATCGTCGACCGCAAGGGCAAGATCATCGCGCGGACCGGATTCGATGACTGAAACCGTGCTCATCCTCGGCGGCATCAAGGACGCC
>JBAUIL010000173.1:0-1597 GCA_049682915.1 Ahrensia sp.
CGTGAGGCCAATGTGGATGCGTGGCGGCGCGTGGCGTCCGGACAGACGCGCATTCTCTACATGGCGCCCGAACGGCTGATGACCGAGCGCATGTTGGCGGCCATCGAAAAGCTGCCGGTCTGCCTGTTTGCCATCGATGAAGCCCATTGCATGAGCCAATGGGGGCCGAGCTTCCGGCCCGAATATGCGGCGCTCGGTGCGCTCACCCTGCGCTTCCCGAATATCCCCGTTGCCGCGATGACCGCCACCGCCGACAAAGCCACCCGCCGCGACATTGAGGTGCAGCTGTTTTCTGGCCCGCACAAAGTGTTTGTATCCAGTTTTGACCGCCCCAACATCCGGCTGAATGTCGCGCCGAAAGCCAGTTGGAAAAACCAGATGCTGGACTATGTCGAGCGCCACAAGGGCGAAAGCGGCATCATCTATTGCCTGTCGCGCAAAAAGACCGAGGAAGCCGCCGAAGCGCTGGTCGCCAACGGCATCAACGCCACCGCCTATCATGCAGGTCTCGACCGGCACGAGCGCGAGGCGCGCCAGCGTCGTTTTGTGATTGAAGATGATCTGGTGATGGCCGCAACAATCGCGTTCGGCATGGGCATCGACAAGCCCGATGTGCGCTTTGTGTTCCACACCGATTTGCCCGGCTCGGTCGAGGCCTACTATCAGGAAATCGGCCGTGCGGGCCGCGATGGCGACCCCGCCGACGCGATGATGGTGTTCGGCCCCGGCGACATTCGCCTGCGCCGTCAATTTGTCGACCAAGAAGACACAGACGACGACCACAAGCGCCGCGAAGTCGCGCGGCTCAACGCGCTGGTGGCCTATGCCGAAGCCCAGCAATGCCGCCGCCAAACGCTGCTGGCTTATTTTGGCGACGCCAGCGAACCCTGCGGCAATTGCGACAATTGCCTCAACCCGGTGGAACTGCGCGACGGCCAGGAAGACGCCGAGCTAGTGTTCGGCGCCATCATTGAAACCGGCGAACGCTACGGCCAGGCCCACATCATCGATGTGTTGCGCGGTGCCGATACCGAAAAAATCACCAATGCCCGCCACGACAGGCTGGAGTGCTACGGCTCCGGCCAGCGCCACGCCAAAAAGGAATGGCAAGGCATCATCCGGCAGATGATCGCCGCGGGCTTTTTGGAAGTCGACGTCGAGGGCTATTCCAGCCTGCTGATCACCAAGCAAGGCAACGCGCTTTCGCGCGGCGAAGTGCGGTTCAAATACCGCGCCGACACGCTGACCGCGCTGAAAGATGAAAACCGCCGCGCTAGGCCCCTCAATGGTACAGCGCAGCCCAAGATCACCCTGTCCAACGCCGACCGCGACCTGCTGGCCGCCCTCAAAGCCCTGCGCATGGACCTTGCCAAAGAGCGCGGCGTCCCCGCCTACGTCATCTTCCCCGACAAAACGCTGATCGAGATGGCACAGCTGAAGCCTTACAATTTGGGCCAATTCGCCCAGGTCAAAGGCGTCGGCAAAAGCAAGCTTGAACAATTTGGACAGGCGTTTGTGGATGTGATTGCAGGGCGGTGATATCGCCCTCTTTCGTTAGTCATCCCGGCCTTGAGCCGGGACCCATGCCGTGAAGTTT
>JBAUIL010000174.1:0-10335 GCA_049682915.1 Ahrensia sp.
TCCGCGGTCACGTTGGGGCGGCTTTCATAGATAACGCCGATGACGCCCAAGGGCGTGCGCACGCGCTCGATCTTTAAGCCGTTGGGGCGCTCCCATGCGGCAATCACGTCACCCACGGGGTCTTTCAGCGCGGCAATCGCCAACATGCCGTCGGCCATGGCGCGTACGCGATCCTTGGTCAGGTTCAGCCGGTCGAGAAACGAGCCGGAAATGCCTGCTTGCCGCGCGTTTTCCATATCAATCGCATTTGCCGCCAGAATATCGTCGGTGGCCGCGATGATGGCCTCGGCCATGGCGGTCAGGGCGGCGTGCTTGCGCTCATCGGACGCGACCGCCAGCGGGGCTGCGGCGGCGCGCGCGCGGGCGCCCATATCAGCCATCAAGGCGGGGATGTCTTGGGTGTCGGTGATGCGGTCAAGCATGGCAGGCGTCCTGTGGTTTGGCCGCTACATACAGGCTGACTTTAGGCTGCGCAATGCTTGGCGCTTCCGGCGCGTCAGATGGCGGTCGCTTGAAATGTCGTCGCGACCTGTTCCAGCAGGGCATCGTCCTGTCCGCCGATCAGCAGGTAGTCAAAGCCGCCCGCCTGCCAGCTCGCGGCGCTCATGCCTTCCAGATGGGTCATCTGTACCGGCTGTTGATCGGTTCCGGTGGCACGCAGAATGCACAGCGCAATCGGCTCGCCGGTTTCGGTCAGAAATGTCAGTTGCAGCAAGGGCTGGTCCTTGAAGCCCAAAATCTGCGCGCGCTTATAGTCGACGCCTGGCAGGTCGCGCAGGGTGGTGGCGGATAGTTGTTTGCCAATGGCCGTGCCCACGCGGTCGAGTTCGGCCTGCTGCACGGCGGGCGGGTTCTCAACGGTGTCGATTGTACCGGTGGTGTAAAGATAGTGGTAGGCCGCGACATAGTCTTTCCAGCCATCGGCCGCCGGAGCCGTTCCAATGCGGCCCGCGCCGAAACCGATCACCAAACCAATCAGTGATGCGGCGATGGCGTGCTTGACCCACTGGTTCTGATTGGCAGCCCGCAGAAATAATGGGGGCTTTTTGGCGGGATCAAGGGCGCTTTGAAAAGCGGCATGCAGGTGGTCTGTGTCGATCCGAAGGCCGTCAAGGCGCACAGCCAGTGCCTTGTCGGTGCGCAGCGCCGCGTCAATCTCGGCAACCGGCGCATGGTCGGCTTGCCCGTCGAGATAGGCGACCAATTGTTCATCGCTAAAAGTACTGCTTTTCATCATCCAGCCTTTGCGTGGGTTTGAAACATATCCACCATCTTGGTTCTCGCTGCCGCCAAGCGGCTCATCACGGTGCCGATGGGTATGTCGAGAATGTCGGCGGCATCCTTGTAGCTGTAGCCTTCACCATACACCAGCAGCGTCGCCACGCGCTGTGCTTCCGGCAATGTCATCATGGCGCGCATCATGTCGGCGTTGATTGCGTTGGTCTCCGGGTCCGGTGCGTGGTCCTGAAGTTCAATGTCATCGACATTGGCCATGTGGCCCGTGTTGCGCACGGCGCGTTTTCGCAATTCATCAATCCAAAGCCGCTGGGCAATTGTGAAGATCCAACTGTCAAGGCGGGTATCGGGCTTGAACTGGTGCGCGCGCTCGAGCGCGCGGATGCAAACAGCGTGCGCCAAATCTTCCGCGGCATGGGTGTCTGCGGTCACGGCCAAACAATAACGATTTAAGCGCGGATAGAGATCAACCAATCCACGCCTGACGGTTTCCTGCGAACCGGGTTTGAACCACCGCAAATTGTGTGCGCCTATTTTTTGGCCACCGGGCGATTGGTTTCGCCCGGTGGCTGCCGAGTTTTACTCGACTGTAATGGTAATCACTTCAGACACAACAGGCGGGTTGTGCGGAACGTGGTTCATGTCGCCCAAAACCATCTGCAACGTGTGTGTGCCCGGTCCGAGATCGAGCGTTGTTTCGGTTTGACCGCCACCATAGTGGACATGGTTATCGTCCGCTGGAATGCCGTAAATGGCCTCGTCGGCACCGTCTTCGCCTTCAAGGAAGGGTGGGCGGTTGATGAACAGGTGGTGGTGGCCGGTGTTGTCTTTTTCAATGCCAGCCGGTGCAATGCCCATGCCGGACAGGCCGAAGTTGACCTTGACGGGACCTTTGACAGTGTCGCCGTCCTTCAAGTTGACAAAATAAACGCTGGCATCCGGTGCGGATGGTGTTTCCTGGGCCAAGGCCGGTGCTGCTGTCATCAGGGACAGGGCTAGTGCTGCGATCAATGTATTTTTCATGGGTTCCTCCCGGTTTTGAGTGTTGTCACTTCACTAAACGGGGGGCGGACCGAATTTATTCGAATTTTTTTGAATTTATTTTGTTGGCTGCGTCAGCACCAGATCATCGCGGTGAACCATGGCGGAGCGGGGCGCATAGCCGAGGACGGCTTCGATGGCGTCGCTTTTCATGCCGATAATCATCGCCGCTTCTTGGCTGTTATAAGCGGCGAGGCCACGCGCGACCTCAGCGCTAGAGCCTTGCAGGGCGATTGAGATTGTGTCGCCGCGCTCAAAATCGCCCGAGACAGCGCGCACACCGGCAGGCAGAAGGCTGCCGCCTTGCTTCAGTGCTTTGTGGGCACCTTCGTCAATGGTGAGTGTGCCGGATGTTTCCAATTGGCCTGCAATCCAATTGCGCCATGCGGAATCAGGTGTGGCTGCAGGCGCAAACAGGGTGTGCAGTCCGCCTTGGGCAAGCAGGCTGATCGGATGGTCCGGCGTGCCTCGGGTAATCATCATCGCGGTCCCCGCGCGGGTGGCGATCTTGGCCGCATCTATTTTGGTGCGCATGCCGCCGCGTGACAGATGCGATGCCGCGCCACCAGCGCGGTGTTCAATATCGGGCGTGATTTCGGCGACATGCGGAATCAGTTGCGCATCGGGATCTTGAGCCGGTGGGGCGGTGTAAAGCCCGTCAATATCCGACAGCAGGATCAACAGTTCGGCGCCCATCATGGTGGACACACGCGCCGCCAGCCGGTCATTGTCACCATAGCGGATTTCGCTGGTGGCAACGGTGTCGTTTTCATTGATGACGGGGATCGCACCCATTTTCAGAAGCGTACCGATGGTTGCCCGCGCGTTGAGGTAGCGTCGACGGTCCTCGGTGTCGTCCAGTGTCAGCAAAACCTGGCCGGTGGTGATCGCATGGTCAGCCAGCGCAGCCTTCCAATCATGCGCCAGCGCAATTTGGCCAACGGCTGCCGCGGCCTGGCTTTCTTCCAGCTTCAAAGCGCGTGGCGGCAGGTTCAGCACGGTGCGGCCCATGGCGATCGCACCGGACGATACGATGATGATATCGTGGCCCGCTTTTTTGAGTGCAGCCACATCGGCGCACAGGCTTTGCAGCCACGCGGTGCGCAGGCCCGTCGCCGGATCGACCAGCAAGGCCGAGCCGATCTTGATGCAGATGGTTTTATAGGGTGACAGCAGGCTCGCCATGCTTAGTGCTCGTGGGGCGGATTTTGCCATTGCGGGTCTGTTTCAACCGCAATTTCTGCTTGCTTGGCGACATCGATCTTGCGCTGGATGGCGCGCAGCACCGTATCGACGCCCATGCGGGTGGCTGCCGACAATAAAAGCGGGTCCTGACCGGACACCGCGCGCAATTGGGCGGCTTTGTCCATGCGCTCATCATCGTCGATGATGTCGCATTGTGACAGCGCTACGATTTCCGCTTTTTCTTTCAAGCCGCGGCCATAGGCTTCAATCTCGCCCCGCACCGTTTTGTAGGCGGTGGCGACATCTTCCTCACGCGCGGAAACGAGATGCAGCAGCACCCGGTTGCGCTCGACATGGCCCAAAAATCGGTCGCCTAAACCTACGCCTTCATGGGCACCTTCGATCAAGCCGGGAATGTCGGCCATGACGAATTCGCGGCCATCCATGCGCACCACGCCCAAATTGGGGTGGATGGTGGTGAAGGGATAATCGGCGATTTTCGGCTTGGCGGCGCTCACAGTCGCCAGAAATGTCGATTTTCCCGCATTCGGCAGACCTACCAAACCGGCATCCGCAATCAGCTTCAGGCGCAGCCAGATGATGCGCTCAATGCCTTCCTGGCCAGGGTTGGCGCGGCGTGGTGCCTGGTTGGTGGATGTCTTGAAATGCGCGTTGCCGAAGCCCCCATTGCCGCCTTTGGACAATTGAAACCGCTCGCCTACCTGGGTCAGGTCAGCAATCAGTGTTTCATTGTCTTCCTCGAAAATCTGGGTGCCTGTTGGCACTTTGAGCACGATATCAGCGCCCCGCGCGCCGGTGCGGTTTTTGCCCATGCCGTGCACACCGGTCTTGGCTTTGAAATGCTGCTGGTAACGATAGTCGATCAGCGTGTTGAGCCCGTCGACTGCTTCAATCCACACATCGCCGCCGCGGCCGCCATCGCCACCGTCGGGGCCGCCGAACTCGATGAATTTCTCACGGTGAAACGAGACGCTGCCCGCGCCGCCGTCACCGCTGCGTGTGTAGATGCGGGCCTGATCAAGAAATTTCATGGTCTGTTATGTCAACTTGCATTATCGCTTTTGGCCGCTCTAACCCATTGAGCGCCAAAGTGCGAGATGCAAAAGCAATTAAGCCCTACGACTGACTGACGCTCAGCGCGTGAAATCAACCCGCACCTTGGCGACAGGCAGGCCGTATTTGAATACTTTGGCTGTATTGAGCACGGTTTTGCCATCGTCCGACAGGATCATGGTGTCGTAGAAGCGCACAATGTTCTCGCCCGGGCCTTCTTCAATATCGACGAGGTAATTGAACGTCGCTTTATTGCCGTTGACCGTGACGAGCGTGTCGCCAATAACATCGTCGCGTGTACCGCGATAGGTGTTCCAGCCGACTTTGGTAAACCGCCATGTCTTGGTGTAGCGCTCACCATCATCAAAGGCGAAATCTTCGCGCAGGGTCAGTGTCCTGCCGTCCCAGCGTCCATGCAGAGCCACGTCAAACTTGCGGGTTTGGCCGGTGATGGCGGAAAAACTGGCGGTTGCGTTGGTGCGACCCTTGAAGAACTCTTCCAAACGGAAGTCGCCCGCCTGTGCGGACGCTACCATCATAGAGAAGATACTGGCCAAAGCCATCGCAAGCCGCATCATCATCGTAAAACCCTTGTTTCAATTATGCGGTATTACGGCTTTGACAGGTTGTCGGATCAGCTGCGGGCGATGTGGGCCAGCCAATCCTCACGCGTGACCCGGTAGCGCTCGATGGTGACGCGACCCGATGCAACGGTATCAACCTCATCAAGACCGGCGAAGATAAAGCCCTGCTTCATCAGCACGCGGCGCGAACCGGCATTGTTGACGCGGCAAGCGGCAAAAATTGCGTCGGTTCCGGTGACTTTGAATGCAAGGTCCACGACGGCGCTGGACGCTTCGGTGGCGTAGCCTTTGCCCCACCAGTTGCGGCCAATCCAATAGCCGACTTCCAGCCCGTTGGAGCGGGCGCGCATCTCTACCGAACACATGCCGATCAGGCGGCCCGTATCAGCCAAAGTGATCGCGTAGATGTGGCCGATGGAGCTGCCATCGAGCACCGCGCCGACGTAGCGTTGCGCGTCTTGCAGCGTGTAGGGGTAGGGAAGGCGCGATGTCATCTCGGCAATCGCCTGATCATTGGCCAGCGTCACCAAATCGTCAATATCCTCTAGGATTGGAGCGCGCAAAACCAGCCGCCGGGTGCTCAGCACAGGCGTGTGCAACGAAAATTGCTTCTGGTTTTCATGGTCGTGGGACTGCGCCAACGCGTTCATAGGTTTATCCAATCGAGAATCAAAAGAGGCCGGGTTTATAGCCCGGCCTCTTAATAAGAAATGATCCGGTTTTTATGACACCGGAATGAATACCGGTTTATTCTGCGGCATCCGCAATCGGTGCGACAGACACGTAAGTGCGGCCATTCGATTTTTTGCGGAATTCAACATTACCCTCGCTGACAGCGAAAATGGTGTAGTCCTTGCCAATCCCAACATGGGTGCCGGGATGCCACTTTGTGCCACGCTGGCGAATGATGATGTTGCCAGGAATGACGTGCTCGCCGCCAAACTTTTTCACGCCGAGACGTTTTGACTCTGAATCGCGACCGTTACGTGACGAGCCGCCCGCTTTTTTATGTGCCATTTTTGATCTCCTACCGCTTGCGCGGACTTATGCCACACGAATGTGGCTATATTTCTGTCTGTTTAACCGACTTATGCTTCATTTGCCAGCTTGGCGGCTTGGCCCAGCCAATCATCGCGCTCAATGCGGCCTTTGAACGAAAGCGCATCATCAACCATGTCGATGTCGGCTTTCGTGAAGGCTGCGACCTGCGCGAACTTGGTGATGCCAAACGCGTTGAGTTTTTTCTCAAGCACCGGGCCAACGCCAGAAATTTTCTTCAAATCGTCTGGCTCGCCTTCGGGGCGGGCAAACAAGGCGCCTTCCGGCAAATCTGCTGAATTGGCGGCTGCTTTTGGCGCTTCTTTTTGAGCGGCAGGCTTGGCAGCAGCTTTCTTAGTTGGCTTGGCACCAGCGGTCAGAATTTCACTGATGCGGACGGTTGTTTCATATTGACGGTGGCCGATTTTACGGCGCGAATTTTGGCGGCGGCGCTTTTTAAAAGCGATAACTTTGCGTGCGCGGCCTTGCTTGACGATTTCGGCCGTAACCATGGCACCGTCAACCATTGGCGCACCAATAGTGATGTTGTCGCCTTCGCCAACCATCAGCACTTCAGCAAACTCGATGGAGCCGCCTTCTTCGCCGTCAAGGCGTTCAATTTTCAAGACATCGTCGGCGGCAACGCGATATTGCTTTCCGCCTGTTTTGATGACTGCGAACATTTTTTTTCCTTTCATGCTCATTCCGGCTCGTTCATCGCCATGCGATGGGCCGTCTTTTTGTTCAGTCGTTTCGGTTTTGTGCGGCGCTCTCTTGGCTTGGTCGCAGCGGAACCATTGAGGCACCAACAACAAAAAGCGCGGAAGACCGCGCCAGCACGAGCGGCTTATGGTCAATCGGCGGCTGAAAGTCAAGAAGGGGCAGGTTGGCGGCCAGCCAGCGCCAAATTGTCGCAATATCCAAACCTGACAGTCTATCCGCTTGGAGATTGGGTGCAGCTCGTTCTACGCTTTTCGTCGTGGATGCTGGCGTTTTTGGCGCATTTCCGCACATAGTCGAATGGCGTGAAAATTTCATCCGGCTACAACCAGCACTCTACTCTTGTAGACATCCGCCACGGTTGAGGAGCCCTGGCGGCTCATATTGGGAGGATACTTATGAGCAAATATACGTTTTCGCGTCGTGGACTGATCAAGACCGGTGCAGTTGCCGGTGCAGGTCTGGCGATGCCAACTATTTTCACGAGCGCTGCTTGGTCTGCTAACCATGCGGGCTTTACCAACGCACCACAGGGCGACACCGTTACCCTCGGCTTCAACGTGCCACAGTCCGGCCCGTATGCTGACGAAGGCGCTGACGAACTGCGCGCATTTGAGCTGGCTGTTGAGCACCTGAACGGTGTTGGCGACGGCGGCATGCTGCAGACTTTCTCATCCAAGGCGCTCAAAGGTACCGGTATCCTTGGCAAGAAAGTTCAATATGTAACTGGTGATACGCAGACCAAGTCTGACGCCGCACGCGCTTCTGCCCGTTCGATGATTGAAAAAGACGGCGCTATCATGGTGTCCGGCGGCTCGTCTTCCGGTGTTGCGGTTGCCGTTCAGGCGCTGTGCCAAGAAGCCGGCATTATCTTCATGGCTGGTTTGACACACGCAAACGACACCACCGGCAAGGACCGCAAAGCAAATGGCTTCCGTCATTTCTTCAACTCTTACATGTCTGGTGCGGCGCTGGCGCCTATCCTGGCTGAAAACTATGGCAAGGACCGCAAAGCTTACCACCTGACAGCGGACTACAACTGGGGTTACACCACAGAAGAAGCGATCCGTCAGTCAACTGAAGCGATGGGTTGGGAAACTGTTGAAGCTGTGAAAACACCGCTGACACAAACCGACTTCTCGTCTTACATCACGCCTGTTCTGCAGTCTGATGCTGATGTTCTGGTTCTCAACCACTATGGCGGCAACATGGTCAACTCGTTGACCAACGCTGTTCAGTTCGGCCTGCGTGAGCGCATGGTCAACGGCAAGCAGATGGAAATTATTGTTCCCCTGTATTCCGAGCTGATGGCACGCGGTGCCGGCGCCAACATCAAAGGCATCTTCGGTTCGCAGAACTGGGATTGGAAACTCGAAAATACACTGGGCGCGCGTTATTCGGGCACCAATGCTTTCGTTAAATCCTTCGGTGAGAAATTCGGCTTCCCGCCATCACAGGCGGCGCACACATGCTATGTTCAAACATTGCTGTATGCGGATGCTGTTGAGCGTGCCGGTTCATTCAACCCATGTGCGGTTGTCGAAGCGCTTGAAGACTTTGAGTTTGACGGTATGGGTAATGGACCGACGCTTTATCGCGCAGCTGACCACCAGTGCTTCAAAGACGTTATCGTCGTGAAGGGTAAAGAAAACCCAGAAAACGAGTTCGACCTTGTTGAGATCGTCAACGTGACGCCTGCGGCAGATGTGACATACCCTGCTGACCACCCACAAATGGGTGGACCTGAAGCGTCTCTGGGCTCGTGTAACCCAGGTGCATAACAGACGATAATCGTCTTCCGGTCTGCGCTTTGGCGCAGACCGGTTCTTTGAACCTTAGACAATCGTGATTTGTCGGCCGCAACGGTCGGCTATCCATGTGGGATGACCATGGAAGCTATTCTGCTGCAAATTTTAAATGGTTTGGACAAGGGCAGCGCCTACGCGCTGATCGCGTTGGGCCTGACACTCATCTTCGGTACGCTGGGCGTGGTCAACTTCGCCCATGGTGCCTTGTTCATGATCGGCGCATTTTGTGCGGTGACTTTCAGTCGGCTGCTGAGCCTGTCCCATGTGACAGAGGATCCCGAGCGTTTGGACTTTCTCGGTAACCCGATGAAGATCCAGACCGCCTATGTCGAAGAGTGGTTTGGCCCGGAATTCGGTTCCGCGCTGATTGACTGGTCGGTACCGCTGTCCATTTTGTTCGCAATCCCTGTCATGGTCCTTGTCGGGCTGTTGATGGAACGCGGGCTGATCAAGCACTTCTACAAGCGGCCGCATGCGGACCAAATTCTCGTGACTTTCGGTCTGGCGATCGTGTTGCAGGAAATTGTCAAATATTTCTATGGCGCCAACCCGATCCCGACGCCTGCACCGTCTGCTTTTGCAGGGAGCTTCGATTTCGGTGCGCTGGTTGGATTGGATGCGGGGTCGATCATTTACCCCTATTGGCGTCTGATTTACTTCTCATTTGCCGCCCTCATCATCGGTGCTGTCTTTGCCTTCTTGCAGTTTACGACCTTTGGCATGGTTGTCCGCGCCGGTATGGCGGACCGTGAAACCGTCGGACTTCTCGGCATCAACATCGACAAGCGCTTTACAATCATGTTTGCCATCGCGGCGGTCGTGGCGGGCCTGGCCGGTGTGATGTACGCGCCGATCAACTCACCCAACTATCATATGGGCATGGACTTCCTGGTGCTGTCATTTGTCGTGGTTGTTGTCGGCGGCATGGGTTCTTTGCCCGGTGCAGTGTTGGCAGGCTTCTTGCTGGGCATTTTGGAGAGCTTTGCATCCATGGCACAGGTCGTTTCACTGATCCCCGGTATCAACCAGATCATTATCTATCTCGTTGCGATCATCATTTTGCTGACCCGTCCGCGTGGTCTGATGGGACGCAAAGGCGTGATGGAGGAATAAAAAATGCTTGGACTTAACAAAAAAGACTTCGGACTGTTGCTGCTGGTGGCTGTGCTGACCATCTTGGCACCCTTCCTCCTCAATCCGTTTCCCGTTGACTCTGCGTTAGCGCAGTTCAACGGCGGTTATCCGGACTTGATGCAGCGCTTTGTGATCTTTGGCATCTTCGCCATCGGTTTCAACATTCTCTTCGGCCTGACAGGTTATCTGTCATTCGGGCACGCGGCGTTTCTGGGTGTCGGCTCCTATGCGGCCATCTGGTCGATGAAGCTGATGACCATGAACATTATCCCGGCCATCATTCTGGCCGTCATTGTGGCGGGTTTGTTCTCGCTGCTGGTCGGCTGGATTTCACTGCGCCGTTCTGGCATCTATTTCTCGATTTTGACATTGGCGTTTGCGCAGATGTCCTATGCGCTGGCCTATTCCGTGTTAACGCCAATTACAGGCGGTGAAACGGGCTTGCAGCCGAAGCTGGCTGACCCGCGTATTTTTGACGCCGCGGTGATCGGTGATGCCTTGCCGTCCGCAAATCT
>JBAUIL010000175.1:0-15010 GCA_049682915.1 Ahrensia sp.
GTCAGGAAGGCATCAACTTCGTAGAAGCGACCGCCGGAGACCTGCACTGGCGGTGAATCGTTCAGGTCGAGACGCAATAGGCGGTCTTCGATAATTTGAACGGTATCAAAGCCGGCAAATGTAAGCGGGGCTTTGAAATACAGGCCCGGCTCGGTTTTCACGTCCTGAATTTCACCAAAGCGCAAAACGATAGCCTGTTGGCGCTCATTGACCACAAAGGTGGAGGCGTAAATCAGGATCAGAATAAGGCCGAGAAGGAAGCCGATAATTGGGATACGATTACTGGACATAATCAGTTGGCTCCATTGTTTGCGTTGCGGCGGTTTTGAACTTCAGGCAAGGGCAGGTAAGGCACGACGCCTTGGCCGCCCCCACTGGTGTCACCCAAAATGACTTTGTTGGATTTGCCCAACACGCCTTCCATGGTTTCCAGGAACAGGCGCTTGCGTGTCACTTCCGGTGCCAGGCGGTATTGATCATAAACCGAGATAAAGCGGGCGGCTTCACCTTCCGCTTCCTGAACGACCTGGGTTGCGTAAGCGGCCGCGTCTTCGCGGACCTGTGCCGCTTCACCACGGGCTTGACCCAGTTGCTGGTTGGAATATTGGTTGGCTTCTTCGCGGAAGCGGTCTTCATCCTGCTCGGCGCGCTGAACCTCTTCAAACGCGTCGGCTACTTCGCGTGGTGGTGCCGCATCCTCGATGGACACGGTGTTTACCTGAATGCCTGCACCATAGCTGTCGAGCGTGGCTTGCATGGAGGTGCGCACTTCATCCGCAATCGCCGCACGGTTGTCACGGAAAACGTCCTGTGCCGGGCGTCGGCCGACAATCTCGCGCATCGCGCTTTCAGCAACTTGCTCAACCGCGTCATCGGGGTTTGCGACGTTGAAGAGATAAGCACCTGGATCAATAACCGAATAGAGAACCGCAAATTGAACATCCACGATGTTCTGGTCACCCGACAGCATCAAGCCGGTTGAGCCTGAACGGCCATTGCCGTTGCCGACCTGGATTTGGTTTTCGACGATGCGCACTTTCTCGACCGTTTCTATGGGCCAGAAATGAAAGTGCAGGCCGGGTGTCGACAGTTCAGGCTTGGGATTGCCGAAACGCAATTCAACCGCGCGCTCGTCTGTTTCAACCTGATAGAATGCCTGCATGCCATACAATACCAAGGCACCCACGGCGACGAGGCCGATGATCGCCTTGTTGCTGCCGCCGGGACCGCCGGGAATGGCGTTTTTCAAGCGGTCTTGGCCTTTACGGATGATGTCCTCCAGATCCGGTGGTTGCTGGCCGGAACCACCTTGTGGTCTGCGCGGGCCGTTGCCCCATGGGCCGCCGCCGCTGTCGTTACCACCGCCGCCACCCCATGGGCCGCCGCCACCGTTTTGATTGCTCCAGGGCATCAAATATCCTCTTTGACTGGTTTTTTGCGACCGACATTAGCCGCAGGTTATTCCGTATCGTGTTGTTATAGGTAGGGCGGGCGACGCTTTCAACGAACCGCGACGTTTTTCCATGTCAATTGGTGACGGCAAGCAACGATTTCGCACGCCGGTGCCAAATATACGCGCAATCAGACTAGCATGAATACGTCTATTGAAGCGCGCGTGTTGCCGCTCGTTCGAAAATTCAGCTTACTTGAGGGCCGCTTAGGGAGTTGGCTTATGATTATCGAACACAAGATTGATCGATCTGACGGCGGTTTGATGGGTGATCGCCTGCGGCATTTCGACTGCCGCGCAATCCCACCCCTTTCAGATGTGATCGACAATCAATGCGACGTTACATTGATCACGTCAGCAAGAGATGCGGTTGCGGCGGCAGTATGTGATCCGCAGCGCGCAGCCGTTTTCGCTTGCTTTGCGGCGGCATCGGGGGCTGTACAGTACATTGAATTACTCCAAGCCGGCTCCCTGCGGGACGTTGCATTTTATGAGCGGCAGGTTGTAGAGCAGTGCTTCCGATACGAACTGAACCTGGTCGTTTTGGTTTTTTATCTTCCCTTGGCACAAACAGAGTGTCCGGCGCACCTAATGGGGCGTTTATCGCGATTTTCACGGACACTGCACTCTATCGAGATGTCGATGCCCTATGTGATTTGGAAAAGCGGCAGTACTATGCAAATATTACCGACTGCTGTGCTTGGGGCGAGCAATCTACGGTAAATATGGATAGGTCAGGATGACCAAGGGGCGGGTGGCACTCAGATGGCGAATAGTTTGGATATGTCGATACTGGACCAGATTCTATCGACATGTGACGGGCAAACCGAAAAAGCGGTTGTTTCGCTACAGAAATTGGGTGGCTTCAAACATGTGACGTATCATGGTGCGCGGCTTGGCGCGAAAGCTGTCGATGATCCGTTTATCCGTTCCACTTATGAGGCTGATTGGATTAAGCGTTATCTGACCCGCCGTTACATGGTCATTGATCCGATCATTCGTGAGGGTTTTTCGCGCACATTGCCGTTTCGTTGGGATGAAATCCAGATTCGGGGAGAGTCTGAGGCGGCTTTTTTCAGCGATGCAGCGCAGTTCGATGTCGGCCTAAACGGGTTTTCGTGCCCCATTCGCGACAAAGACAACAGGCGCGCGCTCGTGTCTGTCAGCACTATGATGGCGGGACCCGCATGGAGTTATTATTGCCGCCAAAACATCCATATACTTCTGGAGATTGCGCACGGATTGCACCAGTTGGCGGTGCGCGAGCAGGGTTATGTCATCAGTCATCCGCCACTTGCGCCGCGGGAAATTGAAGTGTTGCGATGGACGACACGCGGCAAAACAGCGTCCGAGATCGCCATTATCCTGCAATTGCGTCCGCACACGGTCGCCGCTTATATGCGCTCGGCACGCTACAAGCTGAATGCGGCCACGATCGCACAGGCGGTGTCCAAGGCGATATCGACGGGGCTGATTTCCGATACGTTTGACGCGGACCAACACGCAGCCATTTAAGCGCACTACCCCAAATTATAGGTATTGCCCGCTTGTTTCAGCGGATCAATTATCGACGGATCACAGGGGAAGATCCATGATCGTTTTCGTCGAGCAACACCAGTACGCAGTGCGCGCCAATCTACTTAGCCAAACCTTTACGACCCGCAAGAAGGTTTTCGTTGACACTATGGGTTGGGACATTCCGGTGACCAATGGTCAGGAAGTTGATCAGTATGATCAGCTGGGCGCAGCCTATGTGATTTTGACTGATGCAAACTGGCGCACGGCTTTTGCCTCGCTACGCTTGCTGCCGACAACCGGTCCGACGTTGCTCAATGATGTGTTTTCCCAGACCATCCCTGATGGCGCTGATTTAAGTGCGCCCGGCATTTATGAATGTACGCGCTTTTGCGTTGATGAGGAAGCTGACGCCAAGCGCAGCTATTACCGTCACATCCCTGCAGCATCGTTGCTATTGTTGGGACTGTGTGAAATCGGACTGGAAAAAGGAATTCGCACAATCGCCGCCAATTTTGACCCCGTCATGCGCCGCGTATACCATCGGGCAGGATGTGAGGTTGAGGTGTTGGGTGAGGCAGATATTTATGGCAAGCGTCCGGTTGCGTGCGGAACATTTGAAGTGTCAGAACGTATTTTGACGCAAATGCGCGCCAAGTTGGGCATTGATAGTGCACTCTATGAGCCCAGTGCGGCGATGGACGCGGTTGGCTTTAGCGCCAATGCCGGTTACGCCTGATCGTCTTCTGGCCGCTCGTATATAACAAAGCGTGTCGCATGGCTGTCACGCTCGCCCCGAGGCACGGCTTCTTCATGGGTCTTTTCAAAAGCCGCTTCGTCAATGGCCGGAAAGGCTGTGTCGCCGTCGATCTCAGCATCAATGTGGGTGACATAGAGGACGTCCGCCAACGCTAATGCTTGTCGGTAGATTTCACCACCGCCGATGATGAAAACCTCACGCGGCAAGTCGTCTGTATCGGTTTCCTCGGTTGCTTGGGCGTGGATGCTACGGATGTTTTCGCAGCCGAGATCAAGTGCCGCGGGCAAGGAACTGACGCGCAGCACGCCGTCGCTCTCCCAATCATGGTTGCGGGTCACCACAATATTCAGACGCCCGGGCAGCGGCTTGCCGATGCTTTCAAACGTCTTGCGGCCCATGATCACCGGATGGCCCATGGTCAGCGCCTTGAAGCGCTTGAGGTCCGATGACAGCTTCCAAGGCATGTCACCGTTGCGCCCGATTATGTGGTTCGCGCTGGTTGCAACAATGATCGAAATAATTGGATCAATACTCATACCGCCACCGGTGCTTTGATATGTGGATGGGGGTCGTAGCCCTCGATGGCGAAATCGTCGAAGGTGAAGTCGAAAATATCGGACACATCGCGCTTGATCGTCAGCGTAGGCAATGGCCGCGGCTCACGGGCCAGCTGTGTTTGCACCTGCTCGAAATGGTTCGAATAAATATGCGCATCACCGAAGGTGTGGACGAAATCGCCCACTTCGAGTTTGCACACATGCGCGATCATATGGGTCAGCAGCGCGTAGGAAGCGATATTGAACGGCACGCCTAAGAAGATATCGGCGGAGCGTTGATACAGCTGGCAGGACAGCTTGCCATTGGCGACATAAAACTGAAACAGGCAGTGGCAGGGCGGTAGCGCCATGTCATCGACCAGCGCAGGGTTCCAGGCGGACACGATATGGCGGCGCGAATCGGGATTGTTCTGAAGGCTGTCGAGGAGGCCTTTAATCTGATCAATGTGTTGGCCGTCCGGCGCGGGCCATGACCGCCATTGATAGCCATAGACGGGGCCTAGATTGCCATTGTCATCAGCCCACTCATCCCAAATTGAGACACCATTTTCTTTCAGATAGGCGATATTGGTGTCGCCTTTGAGAAACCACAGCAACTCATGGATGATGGAGCGCAGGTGCAGCTTTTTGGTGGTGATCATCGGAAAGCCGTCGGCCAGCGCGAAACGCATTTGGTAGCCAAAAACGGAGCGCGTGCCGGTTCCGGTGCGGTCGCCCTTGTCGGTACCGTTGTCCATTACGTGGCGCATGAGGTCGTGGTATTGCTGCATGGTGCGGTTGTGCCTGATTATGGCGTGCTGGTCCACTTAACCGGGACGGCCAAATTAAAAAATCCGGCGCGCTGGCCGGATTTTCAACTGGTTTTTCGCCATGACTGCAGCGGCGGTTTAGAGGTCGCCAAGTTTGCCCATGTGTTTTGCAACCAGATAATAGAAGGTTACGCGCGCTTTGTTGCGGTCTTCCTTCATCTCTTCGCACACTTTCGCGATCACTTCGTCTGATGCGGCATCATCGGAGATGCCGAGCTTTTTGCCACACCATTTCTCGCGAACACGTGCCAATTCTGAAGGGTCGGAGCAAGACACGAGCGACGCATCGCGTGAGCGCAGCGCAATGCCCAAATGCTTTACAATTTTGGCGACAACCTCATCACTCGCGCCCGCGTCATAACGTTGCACATCAGCCAAATAATCACTCATGGTATCCCCTCCGGATGGATCATGTTCGACAGGGCCGGTCCAGCCCTGCTGCCTAGAGTGAAAGTGTTCTTTAACGGGCTGTCGATGTCAACATGAACAATTGAAATTGCCGACGGTTTCACCTATATCTGGGATGTCGGTTCGCCGACTATGACAATAAACTGTTAGTGAAATAAACCATTCGGACCCGGGGGCGGTACCCGGCGCCTCCACCACAAGTGCTTGAGGGCAAGCATTTTTGATGGGGGCGAAACAGGATCGACGAGGGTGTAAAGACTAGTCTTTTGTCCGGCATGATACCGCCGTTATCGGGTCAATTGTCTAGTTGCAAACGACAACTATGCGGAAGCACGTCTCGCTGCTTAATGCGGTGCGACAGCTTCAAATCAACTCCTAACGGTTCGCACTGTTAGGCGGGGTTCGAAGGCACCTGGCAACAGAAGCCTTCACTTTTTCCTGCAAAATTTGTCTAACAATCAGTGGCGTTTCCAGCCAATTTACTTGACGCAAGCCACCGCAGCGCGCACATCATGGTCATTCCTGGTTTTAACGAGGCAGACCCGATGAGCGAAGACATCATTCGATATGATATTCTGGTGCAGAATGCGCTTCGCGGCGTCATTCAAAAGGCGCTCAAGGAAGTGCAAAAAACCGGACTGCCCGGCAATCACCATTTCTTCATCACATTTGTCACGACGGCACCCGGTGTGCGTGTCTCCAACCGTATCCGGGAGCAATATCCCGAGCAGATGACCATTGTGTTGCAGCACCAATATTGGGACTTGGAAGTGACGGACCATGGCTTTTCGGTAGGGCTGTCTTTTTCCGATGTGCCCGAAACCCTGAATATTCCTTATTCAGCGGTGCGTGGCTTTTATGATCCTTCGGTCAATTTTGAGCTGGAATTTGATGTCAGCAGCGCAGAAGATGATGTTGCGCCAGCAGATGCGGAAGTGCACACGCTGGGCGCAACTGACAGCAAAACGGCTCCTGAAAAAGCCGACGAGCAAAGCAACAGCGCCAAGAAGAAGACATCTGTTGGACTACCGGCACCCGCTGATGACGACAATAGCGGTGACGGTGCCGATGTGGTCTCGCTTGATTCGTTCCGCAACAAAAAATAACGCCGCGCGGGTCAGCAATGGCCGTCCGTAAACGCTCGGTCTCAATTGCCGGGCACGCCACCAGTTTTTCACTTGAAGATGAGTTTTGGCGGGGCCTGCAAGCGCTGGCGGCGCAACGCCAATGCTCGCTGGCAGCGCTGGTGCTTGAAATTGATGCAAGTCGTACGCCGGATGCCAATTTATCATCGGCTATCCGGCTTTATTTGTTTGAAGCCGCGCGCCAGGGCAGGCTGAGCATTGAGGCGGTTGGGCCGTTAAACGATACCGTCGATTGACAAGCTACTACGTTTTTGTCCGATTGCCGAAACCGGAAAATAGCGGCCGGGGCGATGTCGGTTCCGGCTGCGATCCCGTCAAGGTTGTCGCGGGCCGGCGTAAGGATGATGGATGCGAAAAGCCTGGTTGCGTCATGGCTCGCTGCGCTGGATGTTCGGGCGTTTCTATGGATGGCCGTTGCGTGTCGATGACCGGCAGTGCCTCGCGGTTGCCCTCTTCAGTTTCGGCCATGACAGTGGAGGTGTGTTTGGCCGATGTCCCGCGCATGTTGGCCACCGCGTCCTTCAAGTCTGCGAAACAGGCATCGGCGCGTTCTTCGATTGTGATGTGGAGATTTTCATTGCCCGGCAAATATTGACGTGGGACCTCATCAAAGATCAGCCGCATCGGTGTCGACGCGCCTTGACCGAAGGCAATGGATTCGCGGTTGGCCAGTGAGGGCACGAAATTGACAAATGACCGGGCACCGCCCGGAATTGCCTTGCGGACGATTTCCTGGTCCACCTCATTGCCGAGGCGCATGGCAAAAAATGTGTTGCACTGGGATAGAATGGTTGGGTCCAACTCGCTGGGGCGTTGGGTGATAACGGCCAGAGAAACGCCATATTTCCGGCCTTCCTTTGCAACGCGCGCAATCGCCATGCGGGTCGGCTGAAAACCGGCATTGGGATCGGCGGGAATATAACGGTGTGCCTCTTCGCAAACGACCAGCGTTTTGATGCGTGACTGGCTCCACACTGCCAAATCAAACGCCAGGCGAACCAGCACCGACACGGTGGAACTGACCACTTCTGAAGGGATGCCCGCCAATTGCATAATGGCAACCGGGCGTCCATTGGCTGGAATGCGGAACAGGTTGCTCAAAACCGCATCAATATTGTCAGAGATGGTTTTGGCATTGAACATGAATGTGTAGCGCGGATCATTGGCAACCGATTGCAGCCGGTTCATCAGACTGCGGATGTGCAGTCGGTCATTTTTGCTGTCGAGCAAACCGATGCGCTCGTCCAAAACCTTCAGCAAGTCCGAGAAGCGGTAAGGAATGGGTGTGTCAGAGGTGATCTGCGATGACTTTTTATTGCGCGCAACCGTTGTTGCTTCACCAAATTTGAAGCTGGTTTTGGCGGCAATAATTGCGTCGCGCAGAATATCGATTTCTTCTGGAATGGGCGTGCGACCGCCGAACAGCGCCGCGCTCAATTCCTCGATGGTGAAAAGCCAAAACGGCAAATCCAGTGTTTTTTCGTCGATTGTTACCGATTTGTCGGGCAGGGCATGTTCAAACTCATTGTGCGGGTCAAGAATAAGTACCCGCAAATCATGACGCGCATCCAGGATTTTTCGGATCAGCAATGATACTGCGGTTGATTTTCCAACGCCGGTGGTGCCAACCACAGCAAAGTGGCGGGCAATCATATTGTCCAATGAAATAAGGGCGGGGATATCACGGTTCTGCGACAGGGCGCCGACGGAGACAACCTTACCTTCATCATTGTGGAAGATGGATGCCAAATCATCATGGCGAATGCGGTGGCAGACTGCGCCAAGATGCGGATAGGCCGACAAGCCTGCATTGAACCGTGGCAAACCGTCGTCATCATCATAGACTTCGCCGACCAGCTCCACATGGATGTGCAGTGTATTATCGTTTTCCAAATCCCAATCACGGCTGACTGCATCAATTTGATAGAGCACGCCGACAACACGAACAGATTTACAGTGAATGGATACCAACTGGCCGACCGACCAGTATTCCTCGGCTCCGGGTGCCTGGCGCCTGGCGACAGCAGATATGACAGCAGACATGCCGTTACATTCAACGACGTAGCCTTCTGTTCGGTCCCGCTTAAAGCCAGACTGATGCGCCGGTTCCGGGTTTTCCATGAAGTAGTTTTCGCTTTGTTTGGATGTTGCATGAACAAGTTTGGGTAAGCTTGATAGATGAGCGTTAATTTTCTGCTACGATTGGGCGATGGGAGGTCTAAACATTGGCAAGAGATTGGGTTGACTTGCGCCTTCGCTCGGGTCAAAACAGCGGCATGAAAATCGTTCCGGCAATCATTGTGGTGGGTAAGCGCATGGGCAAGGTGGTGTAACCACCGGGCGAAAGCACCCCATGCGCGGAAAATACAGGCTCCCACCGGGGGCCTTTTTTGTGACCAAAACCACTTTGCAACAAAACCCTTGCCGATGGCGATTAGACGACACAGGACGAAACGATGGACGCACAAACAAACGCCACAGCGCTGACCGAAATGACTGGCGCGGAAATGGTAATTCAAGCTCTGCGCGATAATGGCGTTGAGCACATTTTCGGGTATCCCGGCGGCGCGGTGTTGCCAATTTATGATGAGCTGTTTCAGCAAGACGACATTGAACACATTCTGGTGCGCCACGAGCAAGGTGCAGGCCATGCCGCCGAGGGCTATGCGCGCTCGACCGGCAAGGTCGGCGTTATGCTTGTGACGTCTGGCCCGGGTGCCACCAATGCGGTGACGCCCTTGCAGGATGCACTGATGGACAGCATTCCACTGGTCTGCATTTCCGGACAGGTGCCTACCAGCCTGATCGGCTCCGATGCGTTCCAGGAATGTGATACCGTCGGTATTACACGCCCGTGCACCAAGTATAATTGGCTGGTTCAATCTATCGAAGACTTGCCGCGGATTCTGCATGAAGCATTCCGTGTGGCTCAGACAGGTCGTCCTGGCCCGGTTGTTGTCGACATCCCCAAAGACATTCAATTTCAGATGGGTGTCTATCAAGGTAAGGAAGTGGCCAAGCAGCGCACTTCCTATGTGCCCAAGCTGAAAGGCGACATGGACCGCATCAAAGACGCTGTGGCTTTGATGGCGCAAGCGCGCAAGCCGATCATCTATTCCGGCGGCGGTGTTGTGAATTCAGGCGACCGCGCCACCGAATTGCTGCGAGAGCTGGTCGCGCTCACATCGTTCCCGATCACGTCCACCCTGATGGGCCTTGGCTGTTATCCGGCCAGCGGCGAAAATTGGCTCGGCATGCTGGGGATGCACGGCACCTATGAAGCCAATATGGCGATGCATGGCTGCGACCTGATGATCAATATCGGTGCACGTTTCGATGACCGTATTACCGGGCGGTTGGATGCATTCTCTCCCGAGTCGCGCAAGATCCACGTCGATATCGATCCGTCGTCCATCAATAAGGTTGTGCATGTTGATGTCGGCATTATCGGTGACATTGAGCATGTGCTCGAAGATATGATCGGGGCGATCAAAGCCAGCGGTCACACGTTCAAGAAAAAAGACTATGCCGATTGGTGGGATCAGATCGCCAAATGGCGGGCGCGCAATTCACTGGCTTACGCGCCCAGTAAAGAAGTCATCATGCCGCAATACGCTATTGAGCGGTTGCATGCGGCCAGCCTGCGCTCGGGCAAGGACACGTTCATCACCACTGAAGTGGGCCAGCACCAGATGTGGGCGGCACAGTATTTCGGCTTTGAAAAACCCAACCGTTGGATGACGTCCGGCGGCCTCGGTACGATGGGCTACGGCCTGCCCGCAGCGCTTGGTGTGCAGATTGCCCATCGCGATGCGCTGGTTATTGACATTGCGGGGGACGCGTCCATCCAGATGTGCATTCAGGAAATGAGCGCCGCGATCCAGTTTAGTGCGCCGATCAAGATTTTCATCCTGAACAACCAATATATGGGCATGGTGCGCCAGTGGCAGCAATTGCTGCATGGCAACCGCCGTTCGCACTCCTACACTGAGGCGATGCCTGATTTCGTCAAGCTGGCAGAAGCTTACGGTGCGCATGGCATCCGCTGCACCAAGCCCGACGATCTTGATGATGCGCTCGATGAGATGATCAATATTGACAAGCCGGTGATCTTTGATTGCTGCGTGTCGCAACTGGCAAACTGCTTCCCGATGATCCCATCCGGCAAGGCGCACAATGAAATGCTGTTGCCGGATGAGGCGACCGATGAGGCTGTTGCTAACGCTATCGGTGCGGAAGGCAAACAACTGGTATGATCAAGCTCGCCATTGGCAACAAGCTCTACTCGTCATGGTCGTTGCGCGCGTGGCTAGTGCTGCGCGCCTTCGACATTGCGTTCGAAGAGACTGTGATTGCCATGTATAAGGACGACACGAAGGCCCGTATGCTGGCCTTTGGTCCGACCGGCAAAGTCCCGGTGATCGATGATGGCGGCGTTGTCGTCTGGGAAAGCCTGGCGATCCTGCACTACCTTGCCGACCGCTTTCCCGAAAAAGCAATCTGGCCGCAAGACCGTGCGGCGAGGGCGCACGCCATGGCGGTGGCGGCAGAAATGCACGCGTCGTTCACCGGCATCCGGTCTTCGTGCCCGATGAACCTGACCAAGAGCTTCAAGCCGCGTGACCGCGGCGAGGCGGTGGCAGCGGATGTTGCCCGATTGGAAAACCTATGGGGCGAAGCACGGGCGCGCTTTGGGGCGGATGGTCCATTTCTCTATGGCGCTTTCACGGCAGCGGACGCCATGTATGCGCCGGTGGTTACGCGGCTTGATACTTATCAGATTCCGGTGTCAGACCAGACGCGCGCTTACATGCAGGCCGTTCTCTCTCACCCCGCTTTTGTGGCGTGGAAAGACAGCGCATTCCAGGAGCCATGGGCCCTGCCGCATTACGAAGAAGGTGAGACCGTCGATCAGGTGTTTTATG
Organism: Ahrensia sp.; assembly: GCA_049682915.1. GTDB lineage: Bacteria > Pseudomonadota > Alphaproteobacteria > Rhizobiales > Rhizobiaceae > JBCDLI01. The sequence continues at coordinate 11,570 of JBAUIL010000175.1, forward strand.
TGCCCGATGAAGCGCGGGGCTAGCCATGGCGCGCGCGCAACCGGGTCTTGTTGATTACACGCTGCTGATCAGCCTTGCGACCATTTGGGGCAGTGCGTTTTTGCTGTCCAAGATCGCGGTTGCCGATTTTCCGCCCATTACAATTACGCTGATCCGGCAGTTGCTGGCGGCGGCTTTGTTGGTTGCATTTGTGCTGATATTTAAAAAGCCCTGGTTTCAGCCGACCCGGCGCGACCAGCTGTTCATGATCATCTGCGCGCTGACCGGCACGGTGCTGCCATTTACCCTGATCAATTGGGGTGTCGTGGTGATTGACAGTGGCCTGGCGGCGATCTTGATGGGCTTCATGCCGCTGGTGGTTTTGCTGCTGGCCCATGTGGTGACGGTCGATGAAAAGCTGACACTGCCGCGCGTGCTTGGCGTGGTGTTGGGTCTAATCGGCTTGGCAATTCTGTTCTGGCCGCAATTGCGCGCCGGGTTCGGCGACAACATCTTCCGGCAAGTGGCCGTGCTAGGCGCCGCCACTGCCTACGGCATCAACGCGCTGAGCGTAAAACAGTTGACGCGGCACCCGCCGATGAGCCTTATGGCGGTCATCACGCTTTATACGCTTGTTATGTTGCTACCGGCGGCGTTTATTTTTGAACAGCCCTTTGCGAGCACGCCCACGCAAGGCTCGGTGTTGGCATTGTTGGCGCTCGGTATTGTGCCGTCGGCGATCGGCGCGTTGCTGATGTTTGAGATTATCGAGCGGCAAGGCGCGACATTCTTCGGGCAGATCAATCTGCTGGTGCCGGTGGCCGGCGTGTTGCTCGGTGTCATCTTTTTGGGCGAACGCCCGGGCTGGAACGCGCTTGTTGCGCTGGCTATCATTTTTTCCGGCGTGGCCGTTGCGCGCATGCGCGGCAGACGCCAAATAAATCCTATAGGAGAGACCTCATGAACAAGCAGCTTACCCCGCCTGCATCCGCTTATTTCATTGCAAAGAACGAACAGCTGCCAGAGAAGCACACGCTCGCCGTGATCGTCGACAACGAACCGGGTGTGCTAGCGCGTGTCATCGGCCTGTTTTCGGGGCGTGGTTACAATATTGAGAGCTTGACGGTTTCAGAAACGCAGCATGAGGAGCACTTGTCGCGCATTACCATTGTGACACGCGGCACGCCCGACACGCTGGAGCAGATCCGCCACCAGATCGAGCGTATTGTGCCGGTGCACCGTGTCACCGACCTGACCATTATTGCCCATGAAGGCGGCTATGAAAAACCGTTGGAGCGAGAGCTTGCTATGGTGAAAGTGCGCGCGGCGGGTGAAAACCGCCTGGAGGCGCTGCGCCTGTCGGATGCTTTCAAAGCCAATGTGATCGACGCCAATGTCGAGCATTTCATTTTTGAGGTAACCGGCCGGTCCAACAAGATCGACCAGTTCATCTCCATCATGGCACCGCTCGGCCTGGTGGAAGTGTGCCGCACCGGCGTCGCCGCCATGGCACGTGGGCCGGAAGGGATGTAAGGTCAAGCTTGGCGCTGGTGGTCGCTTTCTTTTGCGTTCAGTTCAGGTGGTTGGTCGTCGCTTGATAGTTCGCTGTCAGTAAGCTCTGCCACTTCCGGCTGCTTTGGCACCTCGGTATCTTTCAGTGTGTCGGTCACAATATCCTTCACCGTTTCCACCACGTCCTTGGCGCGTATATGCGGCTTGGGAAACGCGCCGTCCCACAGTGGCTTTGTTGCCTTATGGATGCCGAATTGTGAGGGTGCGCCGATGACGCCTTTGGCCAGAAACTCTGCTTGAAGGGCTGCCGCTTTTGCTGGTGGCAAACCGATAAGCCGTTCCAGCATGGCGGGTGAACATGTGTTGTGGGCGCGCACGATCATTTCCGCCCATTTATACGTCCGTGCATCAACGACGCTGGCAAGCGCCGCATTGGCAGTCGGCGCGGCCAGCGGGATAGATGGCATAAACGGTGTAGCGGCGAGCGCACCCAGTGATTTAAGCAGTGATCGTCTTTTCATGGTGCTAATGTAGTGGCGCTGGCGTGCCGATACCAGCTTTTGGTCGCTTTTAGCGCTCGTTACGGGCTTTTGCCGTGCTATTTTTGCATCCATGAAAAACCACGCTGATATCGACAATTTGTGGCGCGCAACATGCCAGGAGCATGTGGTGGCATCACCGATTGCAGGCGATCTCAAAGCCGATTTGGTGGTGATCGGTGGCGGCTTTACCGGATGTTCCGCTGCCTTGGACGCGGCCCGGCAAGGCGCGTCGGTGGTGCTTTTGGAAGCCAATGCAATCGGCTTTGGCGGTTCGGGCCGCAATGTTGGTCTGGTCAATGCGGGCCTGTGGATGCCGCCTGACAGACTGATTGAGCAGATGGGTGAAGCGCAGGCCATGCGCTTGATAGAGCAATTGGGCGTTGGTCCCGCACAGGTTTTTGATCTGATTGGGCGCGAGAATATTGCGTGTGAAGCGCGTCGCGCAGGCACATTACACTTGGCACATGCGCCCTCGGGGCTAGACGATTTGCGTGAACGGTTTGCGCAGGGCAACAGGTTCGGCGCGCCATTGCAATTGCTTGATGCGGCTGAGACGCAAGCGCGTGTCGGCACATCTGCTTATTGTGGCGCGCTTTACGATCCGCGCGCTGGTACGGTGCAGCCGCTTGGCTATTGCGTTGGTCTCGCGCGCGCCGCTCAGCAGCACGGTGCGCAGCTTCATGAGCGATCTGCCGTGTCGTCGGTTCAATTTGACAATGGCCTTTGGCACGTCAAGTCGAACGGCTACGAAGTGACAGTAGGCGCATTGCTGATGGCAACCAACGCTTATCATCAAGCCATTGAGGGGCCGGAAAAACCGCGTTTCTCGGTGCTGCACTACAGCCAGGTTGCTACCGCGCCCCTGACTGACGAGATGTGCGCTGACATTTTGCCGGGTGGGCAAGGCTGTTGGGACACGGCCATGGTGATGTCGTCGCTGCGGCTGGATGCAAGCGGGCGACTGATCTTCGGTTTTATGGGGCAATCCGATGGTTTGGGTGGACCTGTACATTTAGCGTGGGCGCGGCGCGAAATTGCCCGTCTTTTTCCGGCGCTTTCCGACATCTCCTTTGGGCATTCGTGGCAGGGCCGCATTGCGGTGACCCATGACAAAATTCCCAAAGTGGTGGCACTGGGGCCGAATGCCTATGCGATATATGGTTATTCGGGACGCGGGATCGCACCGGGTACAGTGTTTGGTACGGCTGCCGCCAAAGCACTGCTGGATAATGAACCGGGCGCATTTCCGCTCGACGTGTCGCAGCACCATGGGGACCGCTACACCGGCTTGAAGTCACTTTACTTTGAGTTCGGTGCAACGCTCTCCCATGCGGTCGCTGCGCGCTGAATGTCTGTTCTGATGTTTGTCGTTTTCAGGCAGGGCCGAATCCGCTAACGCTCAACCCAT
>JBAUIL010000176.1:0-5865 GCA_049682915.1 Ahrensia sp.
GCTGAACCTTTGACAACCGGCAGATCGTCGCCCGGGAAGTCGTATGATGAAAGCAGCTCACGCACTTCCATTTCAACCAGCTCAAGCAGCTCTTCATCGTCGACCTGGTCGACTTTGTTGAGGAACACTACCAGCGAAGGAACACCAACCTGACGCGCCAGCAAAATGTGCTCGCGGGTTTGTGGCATCGGGCCATCAGCGGCTGAACACACCAGGATCGCGCCATCCATCTGCGCAGCACCGGTGATCATGTTTTTGACGTAGTCGGCGTGGCCCGGGCAATCAACGTGCGCGTAGTGGCGTGCTTCTGTCTCATACTCAACGTGCGCAGTCGAAATCGTGATACCGCGTGCACGCTCTTCAGGCGCACCGTCGATCTCATCATAGGCTTTGAATTCACCGAAAAACTTCGTAATCGCCGCTGTCAGCGATGTCTTACCGTGGTCAACGTGACCAATCGTGCCGATGTTCACATGAGGCTTATTGCGCTCAAACTTTGCCTTGGCCATTTCTCTCGTCCTGTTCTGGTCAAAGGTGGGTGGGGATGACCCCGCGATTGAATGAGGCGCACATAAGACCTAGACGCTATCAACGCAAGGGCAAACGATAAGACAGCGCCCTCAAATCGAAATGATAGCGCAATCGCTTGCCGCGAATGATAGATTGAGGAGAGATCCCGCATTTTTTGCTTTGCAAAAATTGGCTGTAAGTCAAACATCAGCCGCTCTCAGCGTTTGCTGCGCAATCGCTTGCCGCGAATGATAGATTGAGGAGAGGTCCCGCATTTTTTGCTTTGCAAAAATTGCGGTGGAGCGGGTAGCGGGAATCGAACCCGCATATTCAGCTTGGAAGGCTGCTGCTCTACCATTGAGCTATACCCGCGGATGGCGCTTTAATTAGAAAACCCGGATGGTGGGGGAAGCAGGACTCGAACCTGCGAAGCTTACGCAGCGGATTTACAGTCCGCCCCCTTTGCCGCTCGGGACATTCCCCCAGCCGGGTGTTGACCGCGCCGGGACAACGGGTTGGCTTATGGCGAGCCATGGTTGGCATGTCAACGGGGGCAAACCGCAAATTGTCCAACTCTTTTGCGAAACTGGAAAACAAGCGACAATTTCAGTGTCGGCTATGGCGAGCAACCTCGAAGGGCGTTATGACGCCGCAAAGGATTTCACCCATGACCAAACCGCCCTTCGACAATAGACCACCTCGCGATAAATCACCCAAGGATACCCATTATGCGCGGCTGCGCCGCCAGCACCGCGAGCAAAATCCGGTTGCCCCGACCGACGCACCACCGGAAGGCCGTGCATGGCTGTATGGTTTGCACACCGTGCGCGCTGCCATTGGCAATCCGAACCGGACAATCCACAAATTGATCGCGTCCAAAAATGCGATGGACAGGCTGACCGATGGGCAAACGCCGGCCCTGCCCTTTGCAGTGGACATTGTGCATCCGAAAGAAATCGACGCCAAGCTCGGCAGCGAAGCCGTCCACCAAGGCATCATGATCGAAACCGATATTCTGGCTTCAAAAACACTGGAGGATCTGTATGGCGCGACGTTGGTGGTGGTCCTCGACCAGATCACAGACCCCCACAATGTCGGCGCGCTCATCCGTTCTGCGGTTGCGATGAACGCTGACGCGCTCGTCACCACCGCGCGGCACAGCCCCGTTGAAAGCGGTGTATTGGCTAAAGCAGCGTCCGGCGGCCTGGAGTTTCTCCCCATCGTCCACGTTCGCAATCTCGCCAACGCACTGACGGAGCTCAACACCCGTGGGTTCCAAACAATCGGCTTGGATTCGGAAGGCCCCGACGTTTTAGAAAACACCCTAAGCGGCAAAGCGATAGCTCTGGTGCTTGGTTCAGAAGGCAAGGGTTTGCGCGAAAAGACGAGGCAGACCGTCAAAAGCCTCGCCCGTCTGGACATGCCCGGTGAAATCAAATCACTCAACGTGTCCAATGCGGCAGTCTTGTCGCTCTACGTGGCGCGGGCACATCTTAACCGTCTGTAAAAATCATCGGTATAATGCTATTCTTTGGACAGGTTTGAATGCCGGACAATAAAAGTGCCGTGCTTTAGCCACAGTCTCGGTGGATTACCCGCCCCAGTTCATGCCAACAAAAGGCTGTCACAATGACACAATCAATTTTCAAGCCAACCGCGACCGCAGCCCTTCTGGGTGCTTTGTTTGTTGCCGGTTGCACCAGCGATCCGTTTACCGGTAATTCGCAAATTTCAAAAACTGCTGGTGGTGCCGTCATCGGCGCAGCGGTCGGCGCGGCTGCAGGCACATTAGCAGGTGGCGATGACCGTCGCAACGCGCTTATCGGTGCAGGCATCGGCGCGCTGGCAGGCGGTGGCATCGGCGTCTATATGGACCGTCAGGAAGCGCAGTTGCGCAATCAATTGCTCAATACCGGCGTAAGCGTGACCCGTAGCGGCGATAATATCATTTTGAATATGCCGTCCAACATCACATTCCCGGTCAATGGCGACCAGATTCAACCAAGCTTCACCGAGGTTCTCAACTCGGTGGGTCTTGTGCTGAAAGAGTTCGACAAAACCTACGTCAATGTTGCCGGTCACACAGACTCAACGGGCGACGACGCGTCAAACTTTGCCCTGTCACAGCGCCGGGCAACATCGGTTTCCAACTACCTGGTGAGCACCGGTGTCAATCCGCAGCGCTTCTTTACACAAGGCTTCGGTGAGCAACGTCCGATTGCCGACAATGGATCAGAAGCCGGTCGCGCGCAAAACCGTCGCGTCGAAATCCAGCTGGTCCCGCTAACTTAAGCGACCTAACCATCAAAAAGCCCGCCGACCATCCGGTCAGGCGGGCTTTTTTGTGCGGTAAAATCAGGCTTTGTCAGCCTCATCATGCGCCTCTGCGTCCATCGCACGCATTTCCTCAATATCATCAGCGATCAGAGCGAGGTGCTGCTCAATCAGTGACAGATTAGCGATAAGCCCGCTAATCAGCGCTGCAACAATAAGCCCACCGACAAAACCAAGGCCGGTGCCGAATGTCAGGTTTTCGGCGTTTGCCAGTGCCATCCGGTAGCCAAACCAGCTGCCCATCGCCACAATGGCAACAGCAATCGCCAGATTGAGGGTCTCAAGCCACTCAGCCAGAAAACGCGAAAATCCCATATTTCTCTCCCGGTCATTCAATGGTTTTGGTAGCCCGCCTTAGCGGCGATATCAACGTTGTGGACGGGTATTATTTCGGGACAAATAGCCAGCGGTGCCTGCAGCGAAGATGACCGCCAAACCAAGCGTTGTCATGAGATCCGGCACATCCCCAAACACAAATAAGCCAAGGCCCGTCGCGCTTAGCAGTTGCGTGTAGACCAGCGGGGCCAGTCGGGAAGCATCCGCCATGCGGCTGGCGATCACCAGCAAAAGATTGCCGATTGCTGAAGCTGCAGCACTCCACAAGACCAAGCCGCTGATTGACAAGGTCAGTGTTGGCGTGTCGCCAAGCGCAAAAGGTGCGGTCAAGAACCCCGCAATGACGAGTTGGGACAGCAGCAGGGTGCGCGGCCGGTATTGGCCCGCCAACCAGCGGCTGGCCACCAAAAAACAACCATATAAAACGCCCGCCACCACCGCATAAAGCAGCCCCGGCGCAAACGAAGCGCCCGGCTGTACCACCAGCAACACGCCGCCGAAACCCGCCAATATCAGCAAAAACCGAAACACGGTGATCCGTTCGCCCAACGCCACCGCCGACAGCAAAAACGCCACCGGAGGCCCGATGAAGAACGCACCATACACATTGGCGATTGGCTCTGTTTTCAACGCCGTCATGATGAAGGGAATCGTAGCCGCCACCAATGAGGCGCGCAACCAAACCCGCCAATTTTTAAGCACATGCCACTCAAAACCCCTGCCCGCAAAAGCAATCAGTACAATAACAGCGCCAATAGCAAACCGGCTCCACGCGATGAACATGGGCGACACGCCGTGGCTATTGGCCAGCAATTTGCCCGCTGTGTCGCCCAGCGGGATAAACAACATGCCGGCGATCATGATCGCGGCGGCTTTAACGGAGGAATGAGCCAACATAGGGCTGCCTACCATATCCATATGAGTCGAGCGCTATATTTGTGGAGTAGACAAATTTTACCGTGACCAGCCCATCGGCTCTGGTAATAAAAGCCATGAAAACTTCCAAAGACATCACGGCGCTGCTCGAATTGATGGCACGGCTACGTGACCCGTCAACCGGCTGTCCGTGGGACGTCGAACAGACATTCGCAACAATCGCCCCTTATACGCTCGAAGAAGCCTATGAGGTGGCAGACGCCATTGAGCGTGACGATATGGCGGACCTCGTCGACGAGTTGGGCGATCTCTTGCTTCAAGTTGTTTTTCACGCCCGCATCGCCGAAGAAGCCGGCCATTTTGATTTCGGCGATGTGGTCGAAGCGATCATGACCAAAATGATCCGCCGCCATCCGCATGTGTTTGGCGAAGAAGAGGCACGCGGCAAGAAGCTGGCCAAAGGCATGTGGGAGAAAATCAAGGCGACCGAAAAAGCCGAGAAGGCCGCAAAACGCGCAGCGCTCGGCAAAATGACAGACACGCCGCCCTCCCTGCTCGATGATGTGCCACGCGTGTTGCCAGCGCTCACCCGCGGCCTGAAACTGCAGAAAAAAGCTGCCACCGTCGGGTTTGACTGGGGCGAAGCGACGCCAATTCTCGACAAGCTTGAAGAAGAAGCAGCGGAACTGCGCGCTGCCTTGGCCAGCGGCAGACAGGACGACATCGCGGAAGAATACGGTGACTTGCTATTCGTGCTCGTCAATCTCGCCCGTCATTTGGACATTGAGCCGGAGGCGGCGTTGAATGATGCCAACTGCAAATTCGCGCGGCGGTTTCGCTACATCGAAGCAGCTTTGGCCATTCAGAATATAACGCTAAACGATGCCACACTCGACCAGATGGAAGCGCTGTGGATTGAAGCCAAAACCAAGGAAAAACAGGCGTGAAACATAGCGTTATCGCTGTTTTGATTGTCGGGCTTGCAGGCTGCCAGTCCACCCAGCTTCCGACGGTACCCGAGCGCTTCATTGATCCGCAGGATGAGGCAAACGCTATCCAAAGTGAGTGCGCAATCTACTACGCTGTCAATGCGCAGCGCGTTGACCGTGGTCTACCCGTCATCGCCGCCCTGACACAAGGCTGCCCGGCAGGCACTGATTCCATCGCCGCCGATATCGCGCCGCGCGCGGGCGTGCGCCCAGCTTCAGCCCTGGCTGACACCGTCAGCCGCCGCATGATTGCGCGCGGCATGCCCGCACAAACCGCCAATGAGGTGGCAAGCTCGCGTGCTTTTGAAACGCTGATTGCTGAAATTGCAGCGCTCTAGCCCGCCAATTTAGCCGCAAGCCGCCGGTTCAATTCCTCATCGGAAGCATCCGTCAGCGATACATCCATGAATATATTGCCATCATCCCGGTCTTCGCGGCTGCGCACGATGGCATTGTCATAGAGCCATGCTACAATCGCATATTGATCAGGCCTCAAAGTCAGCGTGCGTGCTTTCAAGCGGCCCGCGATACGGTCTTCAACCGCCTGCAACAAAGTGCTCACGCCCTCGCCTGTGATTGCCGACACAGCGACCTCATTGGCGCTTGCCGCGCAACGCTCTTTGATGGCTCCGCGCGCCATTTCATCTAAAGCGTCGATCTTGTTGAAGGCATTGAGAACGCGATCATTATCATCGGCATCAATGTCCAGGTCGGATAGAACCTGTTCCACATCTTCGCTTTGCGCCAGAGCCTGCGGGTCTGAGATGTCATGCACATGGATGACGAGATCAGCCTCTTCCACCTCTTCAAGGGTTGCGCG
>JBAUIL010000177.1:0-17549 GCA_049682915.1 Ahrensia sp.
TGGTACGCCACCGTCAAATTCGTATTGGCGACCGGAGCGGGCATTTCCAGCGTTGAAAGATACTCGGTCACATCCATTGCCAGCTTTGAAACGAGTTCCGCTTTTTGCGCATAGGCTTCATCGGCACGGAGCATATAACCATAGTCCTTGATGGTGGTGCCGCAACCGGACGCGGTGATGATGATGGCGTCCAGACCGCCCTTGTCGATCTGGCGGGTCCAGGCGTCGACATTGCGCCGCGCATCGTCCATGGCTTGCTCTTCGCGGCCCATATGGTGCACCAGCGCGCCACAGCAGCCCTCACCTTCCGGCACAACCACTTCAACGCCGAGACGGTTCAGCAGCTTGATGGTCGCTTCATTGATTTCCGGCTTCAGTGATGGCTGCGCGCAACCGGTCAAAATGGCGACGCGTCCGCGCTTTTCAGCCTTGGCTTCATGGGTGCCAGCGTCTGCGTAGGGCGAGTGCGCCGGAATTTTTACAGGTGCCAGTTCCAGCATCGCCCCGAAGCTTTTGAGCGGCGGGATGGCCTTGAGCAGGGGCGCGAAGGGACGGCCCAATTTGGCCGCATAGAGTGAGGCTTTGAAGCGCTTGGGATAGGGCAGCACCATCGCCAGCACATTGCGGGTCAGCCGGTTGAAGAAAGGCCGCTTGTAGGTTCTTTCAATATGCGCGCGGGCATGGTCAACCAGATGCATGTAGTTCACGCCCGACGGGCATGTGGTCATACAGGCAAGGCACGACAGGCACCGGTCGATATGGGTGACGGTCTTTTCGTCCGCATCGCGCCCGTTTTCCAGCATGTCCTTGATTAGGTAAATGCGGCCGCGCGGACTATCAAGCTCATTGCCCAGCGTCACATAAGTCGGACATGTCGCGGTGCAAAAGCCGCAATGGACGCAGGAACGCAGGATTTTCTCGGACGCCGCGACGCCGGGATCTTGCAATTGTTGTGGTGTGAAATTGGTCTGCATCGTCTCGCCTTTACGCTGCGCTGGCTTGAGCGGGGCCACTCATACGCGCGGCATGAAATAATCCATCGGGGTCAATGGCTGCGCGGATGCGCCCGTTCAACGCATGCACCGCGGGCGGCTCAGGCTGAAACACGGGCACCGTTGCACGCAGCGCAGCCGACGCGCGGATCAACGTCGCATGCCCGCCACCGGTTGCAGCAACCGCGCCGCGGACAAGCGCTGCATGCGCATTGTCGGCATCATCAAGCGCCAGCCAAACCAGCCCGCCTTGCCAATCATAAAAGGCCCTCGCGCCGGTTTTCGCCTGCACGGCAGCCACAAGCTGATGGCCCGCTGAGGGCGCGACAGAAATGCGCCACACTGGCTTTTCCTGGTCGGCGACGAATGCTTCAACATCGCGGATCGCCGCCCAAAGCGCGGTGGATTTTTTGTCGTCAAGTTCGGTGATTGCCGCCTTCGCGCCAGACGGTGTTTGGCGCAGTGCCGCTTCAAGACGATTGAAACGGTCGGCCACGGAACCGGCCAGCCCTTCCAGCCGCAACAGTGTTACAGAGCCGTCAAAGGGTGCTGTAACGCCCAAGTCGTCGACGATATCAGCTGGCAAGTGCGCCGCGCCTGACACTTCGCAACTTGTCGCCATGGCCGCCGCCATCAACTTGGTTGCGTCCGCATCATTGGCACCGGTGATGCACAAAGTCTTGGACGTTTCAGACACAGGCAGCACTTTGAAGGAAACTTCAGTCAACATGCCCAGCGTGCCCCAGCTTCCGCCCAGCAGCTTGACGAGATCGAGACCGGTGACGTTCTTCATCACCTGACCACCATTTTTGATGTGTTCGCCCTGGCCATTGATGAAACGCACACCGAGCAGCGAATCGCGCGCCGCACCCGCAACAAACCGGCGCGGCCCGCTCATATTGGTCGCGGCGATGCCGCCAATTGTCTGGTCTTGGTCCGTGCCAAGCAAGCGGCTCCAATCGGCAGGCTCAAAAACCAATTGCTGGCGGTTTTTGGCCAGCGCGGCGTTAATCTCGCTCATCGGTGTGCCGGCTTTAGCCACAAAGACCAGCTCTTGGGCATTATATTGGTCGATACCGGACAGGCCTGCCGATGACAGCTGGATAGCATTATCACCCGGCGGGCTACCCACCTGCGCTTTGGAACGGTTGCCGCACACAGACACGACAGACCCTGCAAGGCGCGCCGCATTGATGGCTGCGATCGCTTCTTCGACGCTCGTGGGGGTATGAATATCAGACATAGTTAGGCTTTCGGTGTCAGGCTTTCAGTTCAGGCGGCGTTGCGCTTTGCCAAATCAAGCGGAAATACTTTTGACGGGTTCATGATCCAGTCAGGATCAAAGGCGGCGCGGACGCGCATCTGCTGGTTTAGGTCCGTTTCAGAGAATTGGTGCAGCATCAGATCACGCTTTTCGATGCCAACGCCATGCTCGCCGGTCAGGCAGCCGCCCGCATCCACGCACAGTTTCAGGATATCCATACCGGCGGCTTCAGCGGCTGCGGCCTCTTTGGGGTCATTGGCATTGTGCAAGATCAGCGGGTGCATATTGCCGTCACCGGCATGGAAAACATTGGCCACGCGCAAGCCATAACGCTCAATGATGTTGTAGGTTTCTTTAAGGACATAAGACAATTGGCCCAGCGGCACCGTGCCATCCATGCAGATATAATCGGCGATACGGCCGGTCGCGCCGAAAGCAGACTTGCGGCCCTTCCAGATTTGCGCCGCTTCGGTAGCGGACTGGCTTTCCTTGATGTTTTTGACGTTGTGCTTGCGGGCGATCGCGATGATCTTGCGCAGCATCTCGTCCATCTCCGCGTCAGACCCTTCAACCTCGATGATCAGCAGCGCTTCCACATCCATCGGATAGCCGGCATGGGCGAAGCTTTCGCAAATATCGATGGCGGGTTTGTCCATGAATTCGATGGCAACGGGAATGATGCCGGAGCCGATAATCTCGGATACGCAAGCGCCCGCAACCTCGGCGTCGTCAAAGCCAAACAGCACAGGGCGCGCACCTTCCGGCTTGGCAATCAACCGCACGGTTGCTTCTGTGACGATGCCCAATTGGCCCTCAGAACCGCAAACCAGACCGAGCAGATCATAACCGGCCGCATCAAGATGCTCACCACCCAGCTCAACGACAGTGCCGTCAAACATGACCATTTTGACGCCGAGCAGATTGTTGGTTGTCACGCCATATTTAAGGCAATGCGCGCCGCCCGAATTCATGCCGATATTGCCGCCAATGGTACACGCCAATTGTGATGAGGGATCGGGCGCATAGAAAAAGCCATCCGCCGCGACTTTTTCCGAGATCGACAAGTTGGTTGCACCCGCCTGCACAATTGCGGTGCGGTTGTCAAAATCAACGCTGAGCACCTGAGACATTTTTGACAGGCCTATCACCACTGCGTCTTCTTGCGGGATAGCGCCGCCGGATAGCGACGTGCCGGCTCCGCGTGGGATGACCGGTACACCTTCATCGGCGCAGAATTTGAACACATCCGCCACCTGCTCGGTGGTTTGCGGCAACACGACCGCCAGCGGTACGCGGCGATAGGCGGTGAAAGCGTCGGTCTCAAACGGCACCAATTCGCGCTCGTCGGTCACAACGCAATCGTCGGGCAAGCGCTCCAACAGGCCTGCAATAATCGAACCACGCTTATCGATGATCGATTGCATGGGTTTCAAAAAATCAATTGCGGTCATCGATAGGCCTCCTCGCATTGCTGGTCGCCACTTTAGGCCAAAAGGCACTTCTTGGCGACTGGTAAACACTTTTTACCAATTAGCACCTTGTCTAAGCAAGGGCGGATATGCAGCGTGTCGGCGAGCAAAGCCGAAAATAGATGTGAAGAGCGCACGCAACTGCGACAAATTGATCGGTTTTGAGGGTGGAACGTATTCAAATCCTCTCGACTTATGACATGATAGACTTACATTCGGTTGTGTGTTGAAATATTGACGCAGAACCAAGCCGCACGGGAGCGTACTATGAGTAACTTCGGAGACTTAGAAATTTTTGCCCGTGTTGTTGCGGCTGGCAGCATGTCTGCTGCGGGTCGGGAGCTCGGCCTATCGCCTGCGGTGGTCTCCAAACGGTTGCGCCGCCTGGAGGACCGCTTGGGTTCACGCCTTTTGCAACGCACCACGCGTCAGATCGCGTTGACCGAGGCAGGCCAAGGCTTTTACGAGCGTGTGGTGGCTATTCTGGCCGGTGTGGAAGAAGCCGAATCATTTGTATCACGCCGCTCTGCGCTGGCGCGGGGCACTTTGAAAGTGTCCGCCCCCACATCCTTCGGCCGCATGCACATTGCCCCCAATCTCAGCGCTTTCATGGCCAATAACAAGGATTTGTCGATCAATCTCAACCTCAGTGATGACCTCGTGGACATCGTCGGGGAGGGCTATGATGTGGCGATCCGAATTGCAGAATTGGCTGATTCGAGCCTGGTCGCCCGCAAATTGGCACCTGTGCGACGGGTTTTGTGTGCGACCCCTGACTATTTGGCCCAGCATGGTACACCGACAACATTGCAGCAGTTGGAATCGCATAATTGCATTACCCATCATGGCGCTGAAATATGGCGGCTGGAGTCGGAGGATGGCATCGTTGCGCATCGCGCGATCGGCAATCTGATCACCAATTCGTCCGAGGTTGTGCGTGAAGCCGTGCTGGCCGGTGTCGGTATTGCACTGCGCTCGACATGGGATGTTGGTGACGACCTATCGAACGGGCGGCTGGTCCGGGTTATGCCGAACTATGAGGCATCGCAAAACATCGCCATCCACGCCATCTATCCATCGCGGCAGTTTCTACCTTTAAAAGTGCGCTTGTTTATCGATTATCTGGCCGATTTATTCGGCGCGGTTCCTTATTGGGAGCAAGGCGTCCAAGCAAGCGAGGATGCGGGTGCCGATACGGTAAGAACGCCCGGCACGCGGCGCATCATGCCGATGCATGGCAACAACGTTGGCGCGACATCGTCTAAAAATTCGAACTGATTTCAACCGTCGGACCTATTGGTCCTGCTTGTTGTCCTGCTCGGTGTGGTGGCGCCTGATGCGCCGCACGGTCCACCAGATGCCGCCAATGGCCACAGGCACAAATGCGGCCACGAGTACAGCTTTCGGGACTGCAAAATCAGCCGGCACTACGCCGCCGATGGCATAGGAAAACAAGCCGACAACATAGTAGGACACAGCCGCAACGGACAGGCCTTCGACCGTTTGTTGCAGGCGCAGCTGCAATTTTGCACGCTTATTCATGGAGTTGAGCAGATCACGGTTCTGCTTTTCAACTTCAACATCCACCCGTGTGCGCAGCAAGTTGGCGGCACGCGCCAGCTTGCGAGACAGGTTGGCTTGGCGCTCTTCAATGGCGCGGCATGTGCGCATGGCAGGCGCCAGGCGGCGCGCCAAAAAAGCTTTCCAGGTGTCGTAACCGCCAATGCGCTCCTCATCGAGTGAATTCAGCCGGTCTTCAACGATTTCATGGTAGGCACGGCTTGCACCAAAACGATAGAGGCTGGATGCGGCATCGGCCTCCAATTGTGACGCCAGACTGGTGAACTCGTTGAGCAACTCTTCTGCTTCGCCTGCCTGCATGGCACGCATGCGGTGGGTTAATTCAGCCAAGCGGTCTTCGGCCCGGCGCATTTTGGGCGACAGGCTTTGTGCCAGCGGCAAGCCCAGCATGGCCATTGTGCGGTAGGTCTCAATGTCGAACAGCCGCTGTGCAAGCGCACCGATGCGTTGCGGCATCATGCCCTTGTCAAAGATAACAATGCGGGTTGTGCCGTTCTCATCCTGGCGAAAATCCGTCACGATGACGCCAAGACCCTTTTCGGTTTCCGTACAGCACATGGTTTGCGGGTCAAATAATGCGCGCAACGAATCGATGTCGTCATTCCACGCAAGCACATCAATGCGTACGCTGGACAGCAAAAGCCCCGGCGCGGGAAACGCATCGCCAAAGGGCTGTTGTGGTGGCATCGTGTGCAGTGTTGATGCCGCCTCGCCTTCCCACATATAGGTGGATGCTTCGGTATGGCGTTCCCACCACAGGCTGCCGGACCCCATGGAAATCTTGTGGTGGCGCGCTTCCTTTTGCGGCGGCGAAACGCCGTTTTGGCGCGACAACTCTGCAAGCACGGCCTGGTCCACCGCACTGCCGCCATCGGTGATGAATGCAAGTTTGATCAATGTGCGCGGCGCGGCGATGGATGGTGCAGGTCGTGCATGCACTTCGCCCAATGCCACAGAGCGCATCGCATGGACGGGAAAACCGAAAGTGCCGCGCTTGGCATCGCTTTGTGGGCGACTGGATAAACGCTCATTGCCCTCGTCTGTGTAGGGCTCCGCTTTTTCGCCTCTTGGCGTACTAAGCTCGTTCATCGCGGTCTCCAAATTGCGGTTGCCAATCTTGCGTAGAATGCAAGTCGCTACTGCGCAATACTCTAAACATAGAGCAATCGTCGAAATGAAAAGTCCAGCCCGACCTAAATGGGCCAAATTATCGTGGGTTATCGCATGATTGTACTGCGCCAACTGGACAACTAAATTGACCAATATGGGCTAAAGCCGCTATTCTGAGCGCTTGGGAGGGTGGAATGCCGCAGGAACTGTTTAGCGAAGTAAGCCATCTTCGTACCGCTGACGAAGTGTGCGACCAGATTGAAGTGCTGGTTTTGGAAGGTGTGCTGCGGGTTGGTGACAAGCTGCCCGGCGAGCGCGAACTTGCGCATCAATTCAACGTGTCACGCCCGGTTTTGCGCAATGCGCTGAAATCATTGGAAAGCAAGGGCTTACTGGAAACACACCATGGCGGCGGCACCTTCGTGGCTGACGTTATTGGTGACGTTTTTTCGCGCACCATGCTGGAGTTGATTGCCAAACACGACAAGGCCACTGCAGACTATCTTGAGTATCGCCGTGAAGTCGAAGCGATTGCCGCTGATCTTGCGGCGCGACGTGCCACCCAATACGATAAAGAACTGCTCGGCGACATCATGGCGCGGATGACCGAGGCCCACAAGAAAGACGACTTCCACGAGGAAGCAGCGCTTGATGTGGAATTTCATCAGGCGGTGTGTGAAACCGCACACAATATAATTTTGATGCACACGTTGCGCTCCTGCTACCGGCTGCTTTCGACAGGTGCCTTCTTTTCGCGGTCACTGGTTTACACATTTCCCGGCGCGCGCGACCAATTGCTGGCCCAGCACCGCGAAATCTACGAAGCGATTATTGCCGGTGATCCGCCACGCGCCAGCCGCGCAGCGGCGGCTCACATGGAATTTGTTGAAAAGTCCAAGCGCGACGCTGAAAAAGTGCGCGCATGGAAAAATGTCTCAAAACTGCGCTCCACCCAGCGCCTTGCCAAGACCTGACGCAGCACTAAGCGTTGCTGGGCCAGTAACGGGGCTGGTTGAGCAAAATGCTGCGGTCGACTTTGGTGATATCAGTGTGGCCGCACAGGCCCATCGACACATCCAGCTCTTTCTTGATGATCTCCAGCGCTTTGGTGACGCCTTTTTCACCCATGGCACCCAGGCCGTAAATATAGGCGCGGCCGATATAGGTGGACTTTGCGCCCAGCGCGATTGCTTTAAGCACGTCCTGGCCTGAGCGAATGCCTGAATCCATGTGCACCTCGATCTTGTCGCCAACAGCGTCGACAATGTCAGCCAGCATGTTGATGGACGGCGCGGCACCATCGAGCTGACGGCCACCATGGTTGGACACGACGATGGCATCGGCACCCAGATCAGCGGCGATCTTGGCGTCTTCCACGTCATTGATGCCCTTCAGGATCAATTTGCCATCCCACTTGGATTTGATCCACGAGACTGACGACCAATCCAGACGCGGATCGAACTGCTCTGCCGTCCAGGACGACAAAGAGTTCATATTCGTGACGTTCTTGGCGTGGCCGACAATATTGCCGAAAGTCCGGTTTTTGGTGCCCAACATGCCCAGGCACCATTGCGGCTTCATGGCCAGGTTCAAAATCGACTTGATGGTCGGCTTGGGCGGGGCGGATAGCCCGTTCTTGATATCTTTGTGGCGCTGGCCGAGCACCTGCAGGTCAAGCGTCAAGACCAGAGCGGAACAATTGGCAGCTTTGGCGCGGGCGATCAGGGCTTCGGAAAACTCACGGTCGCGCATGACGTAAAGCTGGAACCAGAACGGCTTGGTTGTGGCTTCCGCCACTGCCTCAATCGAACAGATGCTCATGGTCGACAGGGTGAAGGGAATGCCGAATTTTTCCGCTGCGCGTGCGGCGGCAATTTCACCGTCAGGATGCTGCATGCCGGTCAGACCGACAGGCGCCAACGCCACAGGCATGGCGACGTCTTGGCCGACCATGGTGGTTTTGACGGACCGGTTGTCGATATTGCAGGCAACCCGCTGGCGCAGACCTATATCGGCAAAGGCGCTGGTGTTTTCGCGGTAGGTTTTTTCCGTCCATGCGCCCGAGTCGGCATAGTCATAGAACATTTTCGGCACGCGAAATTTCGCGCGCTTTTGAAGATCGCCAATATCAGTCGGTTCGCTAAACATAAAAAGACCCCGCGTTCGGGGTCTTTCATAAGATAGGATAGCGGGATGTGCCAGACAATAATTCGCCGCATGTAGGCAACAATCGCGGCGCTTTTTGCCTATTGCGCTTTCAGTTGCACCGCTGAAACGCCGTAACCGTCAACCGGCACATTACCGGCGATTGCACCTTCGGTGTAGACCGACAAGCCCCAAAACGCGATGCCAAGCATCGCTGCTGCTGTCAAAAAAGCAGTTCTCATAATTACCTCATATGCCCCGTTTTTTTTGGCGGCGCTTTGGACCCGCCGGTGTGGCTCCGATACGGCATGCGTGTTTTGTTTACCAGTGGTTAACCATATCAATTTCAATCGATTCAAAGGTTGAGTTTTGATCGCGGCAATTTTGCAACATTCCCGCAAGTCTGTCCGAGAATGAAACAGGCCAACGCGCCGCTTGACGAAGCACATCGGGCTTGGCAAGGCGTTGGCATGCGCGCCAATTATAAATTGCAGAGACTGTTTTTGGACCAGCCCATGGGGCAAGGCCATGCGCTTGATCTGGACAAGGCGCAATCAAACTACCTGATGAATGTGCTGCGTATGGCCGCTGGCGACACAGTGCTCGTTTTCAACGGGCGTGATGGCGAATGGCGCGCGACGCTACAGCCGGTTTCCAAGAAAACGGCGCAACTGCATGTCGACACACTGGAGCGCGCACAAAGCGCTGCACCGGACCTGCATTATTGCTTTGCGCCGCTAAAGGTTGGGCGCTTGGATTACATGGTGCAAAAAGCGGTCGAAATGGGCGCAGGTGTGCTGCAGCCGGTGCTGACCCAGCACACGCAAAACCACCGTCTCAATGTCGACAAAATGCAGGCCAACGCGCTGGAAGCCGCAGAGCAATGCGGCATTCTCGCCCTGCCCTCGTGCCGCGAGCCACTGAAATTCGATGCCTTTCTCGATGGGTGGGATGCAAGCCGCACTTTGATTTTCTGTGATGAAGATGCCGCAACCGATAATCCGCTTGCGACACTCACGCCGCTGAAAGGCAAGCCGATTGGGCTGCTGATCGGGCCGGAGGGTGGCTTTTCAGATGAGGAACGCGCGCAGTTGCGGGAGCTTGACCATGTGGTGGCCATCCCGCTCGGCCCGCGCATCCTGCGCGCCGACACTGCAGCGGTGGCGGCGATGGCGTTGGTGCAGGCGGCATGCGGGGATTGGTGAACTTTGTTTGATGGGTGATTGAGCATTTCTGACTTGCGGCGGCAGATCGCATGCGGCAAACCCATCACGCGCCGAACAAAGGAACCGCCATGGCCCGCGATACCACTGATGACACCCCAATTGGCGGTGTAGATGAGCTAACCGCCTATCTGGCATCGGGCTGCAAACCGCGCGATGCGTGGCGTATTGGCACCGAGCACGAGAAGTTTCCGTTTTTCACTGAAGATCATAGCCCTGTGCCCTATGCGGGCGAGCGCTCCATCAAGGCGCTATTGGAAGGCATGCAGCGCGAGCTGGGTTGGGAAGCAATCATCGATGACGGCAATATCATCGGGCTTTTTGAGCCTACTGGCATGGGTGCGATCTCGCTGGAGCCCGGTGGCCAGTTTGAATTGTCCGGTGCGCCGCTGGAAACCATTCACCAGACATGCCGGGAATCAAATGCCCATCTGGACCAGCTGCGTCAGGTAGCTGATCCGCTGGGCATTAAATTCTTGGGTGCAGGCGGGAGCCCCGTGTGGACGCTGGACGATACGCCACGCATGCCGAAGTCGCGCTACGACATTATGCGTGCCTATATGCCGAAGGTCGGCTCGCAAGGCCTCGACATGATGCACCGCACCTCGACCATTCAGGTCAATCTCGATTTTGAATCCGAAGCCGATATGCGCACCAAAATGCAAGTGGCTTACCGGTTGCAACCGCTAGCGACGGCGCTGTTTGCCAACTCGCCGTTCACCGATGGCAAGCCGAACGGACTGCTGTCCTGGCGTGCCGACATCTGGCGCGACACCGACAATAACCGCGCGGGCGTGCTGCCATTTGTGTTCGAAGACACATTTGGCTTTGAGGATTATGTGCAATGGGCGCTGGATGTGCCGATGTATTTCGTGCTGCGCGAGGGCCGCTACATCGACTGCACCAGCGTCACTTTCCGGCAATTCATGGATGGTGCGCTGATTGGCAAAATTCCGGACCCGGTGCCCAACAAGGGTGACTGGACCAACCATCTGTCGACAGTATTCCCCGAAGTGCGGATGAAGAAATTTATCGAGATGCGCGGTGCCGATGGCGGGCCTTGGCGGCGCATTTGCGCCCTGCCCGCCCTGTGGGTGGGCCTGATCTATGACGACGAAGCGCTGGCGGCAGCCGATAACTACACGCGCGACTGGTCAGCCGACGATGTGGTGGCGATGCGCAACGCCGTGCCGCGCGACGGCCTGAAAACAGCCGTCGGCACAAACACCATGCATGATGTGGCCTATGATGTGCTGAAAATCGCCCATAAGGGGCTGGTGAACCGCGCGCGGCTGAATGGCGACGGCTTTGACGAATCGCATTTTCTCGCCCCGCTGCAAGAAATCACCGCGCGTGGCACGACCGCGGCGGAGCAATTGCTCATCGAGTTCAACAGCATTTGGGACGGCGATATCGACCGGATCTTCCTCGACCAGGCTTATTGATAGGCTTTATTCGTGGTCGATAATCGGGCCCTGATCATGTCGGGCTTGCCAGCGCTTGGCGATATCCGGGTTGCGGCGGATCATCATGCGCGCCGCGATACCGGCAACCAGCGAAGTGACCAGCACGAAGCCGAGCGCAATAACGCCGATACCAAAGAGAACCGGTATTGCCACAATGATGATGGCAGCGCTGATGATAAGTGAAATCAGGCGTGTAATCGGGGTCATGTCTTTCTCCTTACCCCCTGAATTGGGGAGCAGATCGTAGCGGTTCAAGAACATGACAAATCTTTAATGTTGGCAGCCAGTGTTCGCATTTGTCGCATAGGCGCATTGCAGCAAGCAGGCTTCAGGCCTACAGTTTTGATCTGCACCGACCGGGGAGGATGCCGCCATGAACAATCTTTTTGATATTTTGCAACAGGCCCAAAACGGCCAGGCCGTTGAGCAGATGGCGCGGCAGTTTCAGATGAACCAAGCCGATATGGAAACCGCCTTGGCGGCGCTGATGCCTGCCTTTAGCGAGGGGTTCAAGCGCAACACGTCCGACCCGATGGCGATCGGCAATTTCATGCAGGCCATCGCCAGCGGCCAGCACGCAAAATATTTTGAAGACATGACCAACGCCTTCCAGCCGCAAGGTGTAGAGGAAGGTAACGGCATTCTGGGCCATTTGTTCGGCTCCAAGGAGGTCAGCCGTGCGGTGAGCCAACAGGCGGCGCAGGCAACCGGCATCGGCCAGGAAATCTTCAAGCAGCTGCTGCCGGTGCTGGCGTCGACTTTGATGGGCGGCATGTTCAAGCAGATGACCGGTCAGACCCAAGCTGCCTCGGCAGCGCCCGGCAATGTGTTCGGTCAGGTGATTGAGCAAATGATGGCCAATAGCGGCATGGCGCAAAAGCCCGTGCAGCGCGCACCCAACCCGATGGACAATCCGCTTGGGCAAGTGCTGGAGCAGATGTTCGGCGGCGGCGCTGGTGCGACGCGGCAAGCACCCGATGCCACCGGCAATCCGTGGGGTAAAATTCTGCAAGACATGATGGGCGGCATGCAGCAACCGCAACCAGCGCCTGCGCCTGCGCCAACCCGACAAAAAGCGCCCTATGAAGACCTGTTTGGCGAGATGTTTGAAACCGGCCGCAAAAGTCAGGAGCAGTTTCAAGATCAGTACCAAAAATCGATGGAGCAGGTTTTCGACAACTACATGCGCGGTATGGACAATTTAAATCGTCGCTAACGGCCGCGCATCACCAGCACATTGCCGATGCCGACCATAATAAGGCCAGCAAGCGCCCAAAGCGTCCAGCTATAGCCTTCCAGCGCGGTGGAAATGAGCAGCGCAAAGACAGGAAACACAACCGTTGCGTAGCCCGCCCTGCCGGAGCCGATGCGGCCCACCAGGGTCAGATAGGCGGCAAAGGCGATCACTGTGGATATGAACGCGAGGAAGATGAGTGAAAAGGCATATTCCGGGCGCGGGTCAAAGTTGAACGTCTTGCCCTGCGCCACCGCCAACACCAAACACCACAGCGCTCCGTAAATCATGCCCCACGCATTTGTAGACACTAATGGCACCTTGCGCCGGTTGGCCTGCATGCGCGACGAGATTTGGCTGCCGATGCAAAAGGACAGCGTGCCCGACACGCACAGCGCCAAGCCCACCAACACGCCATCGCCCATGCCGCCATTGCTTAGGCCCCGCGCTGCAATCTCCGGCCAGAAGAGCAGGCCGATACCGGCAAAACCGAGGGCGGCGGCGAGCAGAACCTTGCCGCTGGGCCTTTCGCCAAACAGGAGCGCCGCAAGCAACATGTTGAGCAGTGATGCGAGCGAGAACACCACCGACAAAAGCCCGCTGACGAGATAGGCTGAGCCATAGTAAAACAGCAAAAAGTTTGTCGAGAAAATGAACACGCCCATCGCCGCAAAGGCCAGGTGGCGGGCGGGTGAAAAGCGCATCGGGCGCTTGGTGCCCACCGCCCAGGCCACCATGATGCCTGCGGCAAGCACGAACCGGTAAAACAGTGACACCTCATTGGCGACAACGCCCGGCTGCAGCGACAACGCATACCATGATGCGGACTAGGCGCCGACGGTGACCGCATAGAGCGCATAGTCAAGCGGCGCGAACGGTTGAGTGCTGGAAGGTGGCGCGCTCACGGTGCTCATAGTGTCTCCTGGGCGGCCCAGCCGCTGCGCGGGCCCTTGACGCTGGCCTGCCAGAGGCGACTATTAGGCGATGAACAGTTTTCTGGCAAACGACGATTCGACTGCTTCCAACGTCACTGAATTTTCGGTGTCGGAGCTTTCAGGCGCGATCAAACGCACCATGGAGGACAGTTTCAGCCGCGTACGTGTGCGCGGTGAATTGGGGCGCGTCAGCCGTCCGTCATCGGGCCACATCTATCTCGACCTGAAGGACGACCGGTCGGTACTCGCCAGCGTCATCTGGAAGGGTGCTGCGTCTAAAATGCCGATCCAGCCGGAAGAAGGTCTGGAAGTGATCGCCACCGGGCGGATTACCACCTTTCCCGGCCAATCCAAATATCAGCTGGTCATCGACACGCTGGAGCCTGCCGGCGAAGGCGCGCTAATGGCGCTGCTGGAAGAGCGCAAGCGAAAGCTTGCCGCCGAAGGGCTGTTTGATGAAAGCCGCAAAAAACCGCTGCCCTATCTGCCGCGCGTCATCGGCGTGGTCACCTCGCCCAGCGGCGCGGTGATCCGCGATATTATCCATCGGCTTAATGATCGTTTTCCGGTGCATGTTGTGGTGTGGCCGGTGCGTGTGCAGGGCGAGACCTCCGCACAGGAAGTGGCGCGCGCGATTGACGGGTTCGCCACACTCGACGGCACAGAGATGGTGCCAAGGCCGGACTTGCTGATTGTCGCGCGCGGCGGCGGCTCGCTTGAAGATCTGTGGGGCTTTAACGAGGAAATCGTCGCGCGCGCGGTGGCGCGATGCCCGATCCCGCTCATTTCGGCGGTGGGCCATGAAACCGATACGACACTGATTGATTTCGTGTCAGACCGGCGTGCGCCAACGCCAACCGGTGCTGCGGAGATGGCGGTGCCGGTGCGTGCCGATTTGCTGGCGCATGTCGCGCAAACCGGCGCGCGGCTTTCCAACGCATCCAGCCGGTTGAAAGACAACCGGCGCGAGCGGCTGACTGCGCTGGCGCGCGGTCTGCCCCAGCCAGACCGTATTTTGGCGCTGCCGCGGCAACGCTTTGATGCGGCGCAATTGCGCCTTACACGTGGTCTCAGCACGGGGCTGGATGCCTATCGCAGCAAGTTGGGCCGCGTTGCCGGCCAACTGTCACCGGCGCGTTTGGTGTATCAGGCTCAGGCGCAACGCAGTGCGCTCAACCGGGCAGCGACGGCGCTGCCCGGCGGTTTGGACCGGCGCGCCCAATCGGCCCGACGCGACTTGAACTACCGGAGCCAACGGCTGACAATTGACGGTGTGGCGCGCAATGCGAGTGCGGCACGCGACCAGTTGGAAGCGCTGATGCGGCGCCTCGACAACCAAATGGACGCCCATCTGCGCAGTGCCAAGGAACGCGAATTCCGCAGCCAGCGGCTGTTGCAAACATTGTCTTATAAAAGCGTGCTGGAGCGTGGCTTTGCGTTGGTGCGCGATGAGGCGGGCAATGCGGTGCGCGCGTCCAAAGGCATCAAAACCGGGCAAATGCTGGACATTGAATTTGCCGGTGATGACCGCTTGACGGTGCATGCGGCGGGTCGAGGCCCAGCGGGTCAAGGCCCAGCGGGTCAAAGCCCCCGCAAAAAAGCCACACAGACACCCGATAAAGATCAAGGCGACCAAGGCCGGTTGCTTTGACAGGAGGTGGCGACAGTGAAACACAGCCAGATGAAAAGCTTGTTTGCAGCGGCTGCTGCGCTTGCTTTGACGGTGGGTCCGAGTGCTCCGGCGCATGCGTTGAGCTGCGCGCTTTATGACGTGACGGATGCCTATAAGGCAGCTGACAAATCAACAGACCGGCATGTCATCGTTGTCGGCACACTGACTTTTGACGAGACCCAATTGCCCGAAACGGATTGGCAAAGGCAGCTTGATACCCCACCGCTCACAAAAATTCCCGCCAAAATCGTTGGCCAAGCGCTCGATAAAAGCGGGTTCACGCTGGCTTATTCTTCGGCGCTGACGCTGGAAGTGCGTTGTCTTGGGCCGTGGTGTGCGCGTGCAAAAAGCGGCGACAGCTATATGGCTTTCATCAATATTGATGCCGCGACCGCGACCGTGCAGGCAGCGCCATGCGGTGCTGGTCTGTTTGGCCAGCCGACACAGGCGCAGAAAAGTCTGGTTCAAGCATGCATCAACAATGGCCCGTGCGACGGCGCATCTTTGGTCATCAACAATAATTAGTGGGGAGGATGGTACGAACGGGTGGATTTGAACCACCGACCTCTGGAGCCACAATCCAGCGCTCTAACCAACTGAGCTACGTCCGCGCATCTGGCATGGCAATACTGACTCGAGGTCGATATTGCAAGTGGCATTTGACGGCAAAACCGCGCCTTTCAGCGCGGTTTTTTGTGTTTCGGTGTGCCGGGCTTACTTGCCCTTGAATGCCTTGGCGGCAGCGTCACGCATCGGCTGCGTCATATCTTCTGCTGCACCTTTGGCCATTTCCTGCATGCTTTTTGCAGATGCAACGGCATCTTCCGCTTGCTTGCGCACAAAGGCTGTTTGCAGTTCAAAGGCTTCGGCAACAGTCTTTACCTGGCTGAGTGCCTGCATGTGGGCATAAGCGCTTTCGGTGGATTTGCGCACGCTTTCAACGGCCGCCATCGACATTTTCGAGCTGTGATCCTGAGCCGCGTCCATATTGGCTTTCATCGCTTGCTGCATTGTCGCCTGCATCTCGTCCATTGCCGCTTTGGCTTTTTCGAGATTTTCCTGTGACACGCTCAAGCCCTCGGCAGCCATCTTACGCACGTTTTCCAGATAGGCCTGCGGGTCCATGCCTGCAGTGAAGTCAAATGCGGATGCGTCTTTTGCAGACGAGTCTTTTGCTGTCGAGTCTTGGCCGGTTGTTTTTTTGCTTGTCGCCATGATTAGGTTCCTTTCATCGTTTGATTTACGATAACACAGAATATGCTGCACTGCAATATTTATGCTGCATTGCAGCGTAATTAACTACAGTAGCAGCGATTTCAAGGATTTGCGCCAATCAACTGGACGCTTTGTCGATATTTTGGCAATTAAGCTTTTGTTAAGTAGCGTAGTATGCACAAATGATGGCCCGGTTGAGTAACGAGTATGGCAGATAAAGCGTTCATCGATATAGCGGTATTGGATGGCGTCAGGAGCGCATTGCTGGCTGGCAAAGCGACGATTGTGTTCGACCGGACGCTGGGTCAGGTTGAGTGGGCCAATGGTCAGGCTGCACGGCTGTTCGGCTACAGCACCATTGGTGAGCTAACCGATAATGGCATCGCTTCTTTTGTGAGCTCGCGCCGCCAGATACTCGGCGCTTTCGAACGCGGCGGTTCAGGCCATAATGTAATGGTGCGCATTCGCACCGGCATGTCGACCCAGTTGCTACGCGCCCACGTCGCCCCTTTGATGCTGGACGATGAGACAATGATCCTGGCCCATTTTGATGATCCGGCGGCCAAATCTGAGCCCTCTCTAAACGATGTCTTGGCAGGACTGGACGCAGAGGATGCGGCGTCCGCCATCATCGACCGTGCCGGCATTATATTGGCGCAAGACGGTGCGTTCGACGCGTTGGGGGTCGCACCGCGGACGCTTGAAAAACTGGCCAATGAAGTCGCCGACGAGGATGACCGGCTGGTCAAGCGCCGCAGCAGAGCGGGTGAAAGCGCCAAGCCAGCCGCGTTTGGCGTGGGCCGCCTGAGCGAGGACCCCTGGCGCATATTTGTGTTGGCCATGGAGACCGACACCCATTTTGAACCCGCGCCCCGCACGACGACAGCACCGATCGCGCCAGCAAACCGAACCACACCCATTTTGCCAACTGTGGATGATCGTGCACCAGATCGCGGTTCAGTAGAACCTGCGCGCGAAACGGCTGCAATTGAGGCGGTGCAAAACACTGTGGATGACAGCGCCGAGATGCACGACGAACACGCGTCCGTTGATGATGTGCCGTTCACCTATGAGCCGTCGTCTGCGCCGATCCGCTTTGTGTGGAAAATGGACCAGAACAATATTTTCCGCGAAGTGTCTCCGGAATTTGTCAACGCTGTCGGCGCGCGGTCAGCTGATATTTTGGGCCGTGACTTTGAGCAGGTTGCCAAGCGCCTTAAGTTGGACCCCGATGGCGAAATTC
>JBAUIL010000178.1:0-6154 GCA_049682915.1 Ahrensia sp.
GTGTGCAACGGGTTTCAAATCCTGCTTGAGGCGGGCCTGCTGCCCGGCGCACTGATGCGCAATGCGTCGCTCAACTTTGTGTGCAAAACCGTGCAGTTGGAAGTCACCAACGCCAAAACCGCCTTTACCGGCAGCTACACACAGGGCCAGATTATCAATTGCCCCGTCGCGCACCATGACGGCAATTATTTCGCGGACGCAGACACACTGAGCGCGCTGCGCGATAACAATCAAATCGTCTTCAAATATGCCAATGGCACCAACCCCAACGGATCGGTGGACAACATAGCGGGCATCATCAATGCGCGCGGCAATGTGCTGGGCATGATGCCGCACCCCGAAAACCTGATCGAAGCCGCCCATGGCGGCACCGACGGGCGCGCTTTGTTTGAAGGCGCGCTGGCCGCTGTCGTCTAATTTGCGCTGGCAGTCTCGTCGCCTGCGGCGAGATCGCCGGGCACTTGCCGCGTGATTTCTATCTGCTCGGTCACCGCATTGCAGCTCAGCACCAGATTGGCTTCCACTGCTCTCAGCTTCACGCTGTAATGCGCACCCGTATCCCGCACCAACACGACGTTTTGGCCGGAAGCGTTCATCGACGTCAGAATATTCTCAACCACCTGCGGGCATTGGTGAAATTCCATCGACTTACGCATCAACACCGTATCACCTGCAAGGGCGAGCCCGGTTTGCACCATTAAAAAAGCCGTGCAGGCAAAACCCGCACGGCTCAACATTACAGCAATCATTATAAAATCCGATCATGTTTTAGCACATCTAAGCACGTGTTATAGGCTCCTTATTGGCGGCACTTCTAACGGTGTCGCTTATTCCCTGTTGTGCTAGTGTGCCTGAAAAATTCGATGATGGAAGACGCGGCAATGCAAAGACAAGCGCAGATTTTTACCCGCACACTGTGCGGCGCCGCACTACTGGGCGCGTTGGCCGCCTGCCAAACCAGCGAGCCACCCGGCGGGACGTTGTCGGCGCAAGTGCAAGGCACATCACCTGTTTCAGCGCTTCAACGCATCAATGATCGGGCACTTGAGTGCTGGATAAAATCCGACGATGCTGCCTTTGACGGCCTCGCCTTGGTGCCGGAACTCGACAGCCGCGCCAATGATCCACGTATTTTGATTGTGCGCCGCGGCCAAGCCCAAGGGCTGCCTCAATTGGTTATCACAGCCAGCGGTACGCCGGTGAAATTGAACACCTTCGGCCCGCTGACCGGCCAAGGCATCTCCAACCGCATCAATGCCGACATCACCGCGTGGAGCGCGGGCGCCACCGGCTGCGGCACCCGCGCTTAGTTTTAGTGCTTGTTACGCTCATAAAAGATCAATGACTTGCAAATCTCAAAGTCAGCCTGCGCCCGGCTAACGCCGATATCGCGCAACTGGTGGTCATCCAGCCGGCTCAAATGAACCCGCGTCCGGCGCTTTTCCAACTTCGCCAGCACAATTGCCACAGCCAAGACCATCCATTGGCGCAATGAAACCTGATCCAACGTCGCGTAGGAATGCCTACCGAAAGAAATCGGTTGATCCCGCTCAATAATTGTATCAATTGTACCCATTTTTAAGCTCCAATTCGTGATTATGGGTGGCAAAGCTGCATGATTTGGATATATTGAACCCCAAATTGTTACAATATGAAGAATTGACACCATGACAAATTGGATGCCGACCCTTCCTGACATGAAAGGCCCGCTTTACGTACGCCTAGCCGATGCGATTGAGCGCGACATTGACAGCGGCGCGCTGGCCGAGGGCACAAAACTGCCACCTCACCGCAATTTAGCATTTGATATCGGCGTCACTGTTGGCACAGTTAGTCGTGCCTATGCCATTGTGCGGGAGCGCGGATTGGTGGCCGGCGAAGTGGGTCGCGGCACCTATGTTAAAGCGACACCGGCCGCAACAAGCGAGCAGAGCCATCCGCTGGCACGCTACAGTGGCCTGCTGCCGAGGCCCCAACCCAACCTCATCACCATGAATTCAACATCCGCCCCCAATGTCGGCCAAGCCGACATCATCGCGCGGCACATGGCCGAACTGGTGGCGCATAATCCAACCGGCATGCATGATTATTTGCGCGATATTGCCGATGAGTGGCGCGCCGCTGGCAAACAGTGGATGACGACAGAGCACTGGTCACCCAATGCGGAAAACGTGCTGCCCACCCAAGGTTCGCATGGCGGCCTGATGGCGGTGATCAACACTGTCAGCCTGCCAGGTGACCGGATCGCGTTTGAAGAATTGACCTACCCGATCACCGTGCGGGCAAGCGCCCTGATGGGGCGGCGCACCATCTCGATCACCTCCACCGACCAAGGTATCGACCCCGACGCCTTTGAGCAGGTATGCGCCCAACAGCATCCCAAAATTGCCGTCATTGTGTCCACGTATAACAATCCCACGCTGACCACGATCCCATTGGAAAACCGGTTGCGGATTGTTGAAAGCGCGCGGCGTCACAATGTGCTGATCCTCGACGATGACACGTTTGGCGTCTTGTCGCCCAACCCGCCGCCACCCTTTTCCGCGCTGGCACCGGAGCGCACCTTTCATGTGACTTCCCTGTCAAAATCAGTCGCGGCGGGACTTCGCGCGGGCTGGGTCGCTTGCCCCAATGGCTACGGCACCCGGGTCATGAATGCCCATCGTGTTATCACCGGCGGCGCACCGCGCGCCTTTGTGCAGATTGCCGCCCAAATGGTGCTTAACGGTGAGGCCGACGCGCTGCGCCAAACGGTACGTGCCAAAAACGCCGAGCGGGTGCAAAAAGCGCGCCTTGCGTTTTCCCGCGCCAATTTCAAAAGTGACATCAATTGCCCGTTCATCTGGCTGCAGCTTCCCGACCATTGGGTGCCAAGCGCCTTTTGCAAGGCTGCCCGCGCCCAAGATGTACTGCTGGAGGAAGCCGATACCTTCAAAACCAGTCAATTGGATCGGCCTGTGCCGTATGTGCGCGTTGCGCTGACCGGCGCGCTGGACGATGCGGGGCTGGACCGCGGCCTTGCCACCATTGCATCGCTGCTGGAGCAGCCAATGCTGGCATACGGCCACTCGGAATAGCGCCTAGAGCATTTCCGGTTAGGGTTAGATTACCTCAAGTATCAGCAATCGCGTTTGAGCGCAGCGAAAGGCAGCGATTGCTGATACAACCGGAACCGGAATTGCTCTAAACGCCAAAAGCTGTGGCCACCCGATCAATGGACTTCAAAGCGCGCCGATGATCCGTTATCACAACGCTAACTTTGTGCGCACATCGCTGGATATCATGACCGTCAACAACACCGCCGCTATCACACCCGAACTCATTGCTGCCCATGGCATCAATGACGAAGAATATGCCCGCATTCTGGAACTGACCGGCCGCGAGCCGACCTTTACAGAGCTTGGCATATACTCGGCCATGTGGAACGAGCACTGCTCTTATAAATCCTCTAAAAAATGGCTGCGTACCCTGCCAACCACAGGTCCCCAGGTTATCCACGGTCCCGGCGAAAACGCTGGCGTTGTCGACATTGGCGATGGTGATTGCGTGATCTTCAAAATGGAGAGCCACAACCACCCTTCCTATATCGAACCCTATCAGGGTGCAGCCACCGGTGTCGGCGGCATTTTGCGCGATGTGTTTACGATGGGCGCGCGCCCGATTGCAGCCATGAACGCGCTGCGTTTCGGTGAGCCTGACCATGCCAAAACCCGCCATCTGGTGTCCGGCGTGGTTGCGGGCGTTGGCGGCTACGGCAACTCATTTGGCGTGCCCACTGTTGGCGGTGAAGTCGAGTTCGACGCCGCCTATAACGGCAACTGCCTTGTCAACGCGTTTGCCGCAGGCATCGCCAAAACCGATGCCATCTTCCTGTCCGAAGCCAAAGGCGTTGGCTTGCCGATTGTCTATCTGGGCGCAAAGACAGGCCGTGACGGCGTGGGCGGCGCAACCATGGCATCGGCTGAATTTGACGAGACCATCGAGGAAAAACGCCCCACCGTGCAGGTCGGCGATCCATTTACGGAAAAATGCTTGCTTGAAGCCTGCCTCGAACTGATGGCAACCGGTGCGGTGATCGCCATCCAGGATATGGGCGCGGCGGGCCTCACCTGCTCCGCTGTTGAAATGGGTGCCAAGGGCGGCCTTGGTGTGGAGCTTTATCTGGACGACGTGCCGGTGCGCGAAGAGAACATGACCGCTTACGAGATGATGCTGTCTGAAAGCCAGGAGCGCATGTTGATGGTGCTCGACCCCGCGCGTGAGGAAGAGGCCAAGGCAATCTTCATCAAATGGGGACTGGATTTCGCCATCGTCGGCAAGACCACGGATGATTTGCGCTTCCGCATTTTCCACCAGAACGAAGAAGTCGCCAACCTGCCGATCAAAAAACTGGGCGACGAAGCGCCTGAATATGACCGTCCATGGATTGAACCGGGCCTATGGCAACCCATTGATGTGATGGATTTTGCTGAACCGGACGACTACGCCGCAACAATTCTTGTCATGCTTGCCAGCCCCAACCTGTCTTCACGGCGCTGGGTATGGGAGCAGTATGACACGCTGATTCAGGGCAATTCGTTACAGTTGCCCGGCGGCGATGCGGGCGTTGTGCGCGTTGAAGGCCACGAAACAAAAGCGCTGGCATTTTCGTCCGATGTCACGCCGCGTTATGTCTATGCTGATCCGTTTGAAGGCGGCAAACAAGCGGTTGCAGAATGCTGGCGCAACATAACCGCCACTGGCGCAGAGCCGCTCGCTTCCACCGATAACCTCAATTTCGGCAATCCGGAAAAACCCGAAATTATGGGCCAGTTCGTCAAAGCGATTGAAGGCATTGGCGCGGCATGCAGCGCGCTTAATTTCCCTATCGTTTCGGGCAATGTGTCGCTGTATAACGAGACCTTCGGCGAGGCGATTTTGCCGACGCCAACCATTGCTGGCGTTGGGTTATTGCCCGACTGGAACCAAATGGCACGCATTGGCACCATGCAGCCGGGCGACGTTGTGTTTCTGCTCGGTGGTGACGGCACCCATCTCGGCCAGTCCATCTATGCCCGCGATCAGTTGGGCCGCCCTGATGGCCCGCCGCCAGCGGTGGATCTGCCGATTGAAAAACGCAACGGCGATTTCGTGCGCTCCGCTATCCGCAACGGCCAGGTGACCGCCTGCCACGACCTCTCCGATGGCGGTTTGGCCATTGCACTGGCGGAAATGTGCACGGCATCCGGCCACGGCCTATCCGCCGAATTGTGCCCCGACCAGCCGGTGCACGCCCAATTGTTTGGCGAAGACCAGTCGCGCTATATCGTGACTGTGGACGGGGAATTTGCGACCTTCTTTGCAACCAGCGCAGAAGGTGCCGGGGTGCCGTTCCGGCGGTTGGGTGTTGTCGGCGGCGACGCTTTGGCATTGAACGGACCTGTCAGCGCCTCCATATCCGTGTCAGAGATGGTGCAAGCCCACGAATCATGGTTCCCTGAATTCATGAACCCGACGGCCATGCAGCAAGCGGCTGAATAGGAGAACGCCCCATGCCCATGAAGGCAGCCGATATTGAAAAGATGATCAAAGACGCCATCCCCGATGCGAAGGTCACCATTCGTGATCTGGCAGGCGATGGAGACCATTACGCCGCCGAAGTCGTCTCAGAAAGCTTCCGCGGCCTGTCACGGGTTAAACAGCACCAACTGGTTTACAACGCCTTACAAGGAAATATGGGCGGCGTGCTGCATGCACTCGCCTTGCAGACCTCCGCTCCGGAATGATAAGTAAGCCGCATAAACCAACGGGCCTTTGAACCCGTCAGCGAACAGGAATAATGCCATGAGCATGAACGAATTTATCGACAATGAAGTCAAATCAAACGATGTGGTCCTCTTCATGAAGGGCGACCCAACGTTTCCGCAGTGCGGTTTTTCGGGCCAGGTCGTGCAAATTCTCGACTATCTCGGCGTCGAATATAAAGGCATCAACGTGTTGGCCGATGCTGAATTGCGCGACACCATCAAAACCTATTCAAACTGGCCCACCATTCCGCAGCTTTACGTCAAAGGCGAATTCGTCGGCGGCTGCGACATCGTGCGTGAGATGTTCCAAGCCGGTGAGTTGAAAGACCACATGAGCCAAAATGGTATTGCGGTAAAGCAAGCGGGCT
>JBAUIL010000179.1:0-2018 GCA_049682915.1 Ahrensia sp.
ATTTTGGTGATTGATGGCGAAAACGGCACAATCATCGACGCCAATATGGCCGCCGCAACCGTGTTGGGCGCCAAACGGGCAAAGCTCAATGGCGACCCCATCGTCAATTGCTTCATCCGCACCGACCGCGCGGCAATCACCAATGCCGTCAATCAGTCGCGCCATTCGGGTTCACTCAAGACAGTCAGCACTCAACTGGCCGTCAACGAAGCGCAGATAAATGTCACGCTTGAGCCCTACCGTGAAAACGGGCGGACCAATTTGCTGGTTACCCTGCACCAAACCGACAATACCAAGCCCGATTATGCAAAAGGCGGCGACCATGCGCTGGTGCTGGACAGCTTCCCCGAAGCGCTGGTCACTATCGATCTGAAAGGCAATATCGTTGAGGTCAATGATCAGTTTCTCGATCTGGTGCACGTGCTCAACAAGAGTTCACTTCAGGGCCGCAACCTAAACAATTGGCTCGGCGTCTCCAATGTCGATATGCAGGTCTTGTTGACGCGATTGCGCGATGAACGCCAGATCCGCCAGTTCGGCAGTGTTGTGCGCGATGAGTTGGGCGAGCAAGTGCCGGTTTTGGTGTCCGCATCCCGCTACGGCGAGGGCCAAGATGCCCGCATCGGCATTTTCATCTCCGACACGCCCCGCCGTGAAAGCAATTTGACCGTCCCCACACCCGGCTCCAACGGCGAATCCTCCGATTTCGCTGAACTGGTAGGGCGGGTTCCGCTGAAAGAACTGATCCGCGAAGCTTCCGATGTGATTGAAAAAATGTGCATCGAAGCCGCGCTTCGTCAGACCGAAAACAACCGCGCCTCCGCGGCCGATATGCTCGGTCTGTCCCGTCAAAGCCTGTATATCAAGCTCAAGCGGCACAGCCTGGAAAACTACGATGGCACCAGCCAGAGCTAAGTTTTAGGCGTCAATAGGTTGACATTTTAGACTGTCAATTAAGATTGACACTTGGTGCGCACGGTCTTAGCATTCCGACATGCGCGCTGAGCCATTTCAAACACCTATGGGCCTGTTGCCGACACCGTCGGCGGTCATTGCCCTGTTAAAGCCGATCACATGGTTTCCACCCATGTGGGCGTTTGCTTGTGGTGCCGTGTCGGTGGGCGGCGTGTCGTCAGACCGCCTGTTTTACGTGGCCCTTGGCATAGCGCTGGCAGGCCCTCTGGTGTGCGGCACCAGCCAAGCTGTCAATGATTGGTTCGACCGCCATGTCGACGCCATCAACGAGCCGGACCGGGTTATCCCATCAGGCCGTATGCCGGGCCATTGGGGCCTTTACATTGCGTGTATCGGTACTGTGGTCTCTTTGCTGGTTAGCCTGTTGCTCGGCACCACCGTGACAATTGCCACCATCATCGGCCTGGTGCTTGCCTGGGCGTACTCCATGCCGCCCTTCCGGCTGAAAATGAATGGTTGGTGGGGCAATGCCGCCTGCGGCTTTTCCTATGAAAGCCTGCCGTGGATTACCGCGGCAGCAGCCGCCACCGGTGCGGTGCCAAGCGCTCCGGTGCTGGCTGTCGCACTGCTCTATGGTTTGGGTGCCCATGGCATCATGACGCTCAATGATTTCAAGGCCATCGAAGGCGACAAGCAGATGGGCGTCGCCACCCTGCCGGTGCAGTTGGGGCCGCGCAAAGCCGCCATGGTGGCAAGCGCTGTGATGGCCCTGTCACAAGCCGCCATCGTCGCTCTGCTGCTGTATTGGGGAGCGACTTGGGCAGCACTCATCGTTGGCGCATCGCTTTTCATTCAGCTTGCCTGCATGACACGCCTGATCCGTGATCCCATCAAATATGCGGTTTGGTACAGCGCCATCGGTGTCGGCCTTTACGTATCGGGCATGATGGTGACCGCTGTCGCCCTGCAAAACCTGCCCTTGAACACCCTGACAGGAGCGTGACCATGACGCGAGCCACCCACAAACGCACCGCCGGGCTGAGCTGGCTTTCCATTGTGCGCCTCGGCTTGGTACAGGCGGCGATCGGCTCCGTCGTCGTGCT
>JBAUIL010000180.1:0-15199 GCA_049682915.1 Ahrensia sp.
TACCGGCCAACCCAATGCCAAGCTAACCGCCCACACGCCAGAAGATGTTGAGCGCGCAGTCGAGAATGCCGATTTGGCTTATCAGGATTGGCGCAAGACTGCTTTTTCCCAACGCGCTCAGGTCATGCACAAGGCGGCTGATTTGCTTGAAGAGCGCAAAGAACATTTGGCAACACTGGCTGTGTCGGAGATGGGCAAGCGCATCGCGGAAGCCCGGGCGGAGGTTGAAAAATGCGCGTGGGTTTGTCGCTACTATGCCGATAATGCCGAGGCGCTTTTGGCGGACGAGCCGCTGGAAAGCGATGCGAAACAGGCTTATGTCCGCTACCTGCCTATCGGCATTGTGCTTGCGGTGATGCCGTGGAATTTTCCCTTCTGGCAGGTCTTTCGCTTTGCCGCGCCAACCTTGATGGCTGGCAATGTGGGTATTTTGAAACACGCCAGTTCCGTACCGCAATGTGCGCTGGCCATAGAAGAAATTTTCACAAAAGCGGGCGCGCCCAATGGCGTCTTTACCTCGTTGTTGGTCGGCTCGGATATGGTCACTACGATGATTGAGGATGAGCGCGTGCGCGCCGTAACACTAACCGGCAGCGAGCCGGCAGGCCGCGCGGTGGCAAAGCTTGCCGGCGAACAGATCAAACCAAGCTTGCTCGAACTCGGCGGCAGCGACCCGTTTGTGGTCATGCCGTCGGCGGACTTGAACAAAGCGGTTGAAACCGCAATCAAAGCAAGAATGATCAACAATGGCCAGTCGTGCATCGCCGCCAAGCGGTTTATTGTTCACGCGGATGTTTACGACACATTTGTTGCAAAGCTGGTTGATCGGGTGAGCGCCATGACGATCGGCGATCCGATGGATGAAGCGACGGATATGGGGCCACTGTCGAGCGAGGAAGCGAAACAAACGCTGCTGGATCAACTGGCATCGCTTCAAGAAGATGGTGCCACAGTTCTGTGTGGCGGCAAATCTGTGGAGCGGCCCGGCTTCTTTGTAGAACCCGCAGTCGTCAGCTCAATTCCCGAAAATGCCAGAGAGCGTAAATCTGAAATCTTTGGGCCCGTTGCAATGGTGTTTCGGGCCGAAAGTTTGGATGACGCCCTCGACATTGCCAACGAAACACCTTTCGGCCTCGCAAGTTCTTTCTGGTCGAAACAGCAAGATGAAATTGATATCGCGATCAACCGGTTGGAAGCTGGTGGCACCTTTATCAATTCCATGGTCGCATCAGACCCGCGGCTCCCTTTCGGCGGCATCAAAAATTCTGGCTATGGCCGCGAATTGGCGCAAAACGGCATCACAGCATTTATGAATGTGAAGACGATTTCCATTGTTGACTGATGCCGGTCCTGCGTTTCCAAAACGCTTGAATGTAGCTAACGCGTTTAGTCAAAATCGAGTTTTTGTATGGAGAGCGTGTAGGCAAATTCGTCATCATTGATCTCAAGCGAAGCAGAACCGCCCACGGCGGCAGGCACGATCCGGGTCAGGAGTACTTCAGAAAAGGTGTCTTGGGGAGAATGCGCGCAGTTTTCATAGGAAGGCGCAGTTTCGCGCCAGCGCATCACGGCAAAATTCGCGCCCGGTTGATTACCCTTTTCCAAAGAGATCTGCACGATACCATCGGGTCGCGACAATGTGCCTGCGGTCAATGAGCGGTTTACCAACTCATGCAGAGCCAGGCCAATGTGCGTTGATGCATTGGGGCTCAATTTAATATCACTGCCATCCAACGCAACCCGCCTGGACGCCAAAGGTACAATGGAAGTCACCTGATGACGCACAAGATGGTGCCAGCTGACCCCAGTCCAGTCGGTTTCGGTAATGATATCCTGAGACTTTGCCAGTGACTGTACGCGGCCGGTGAAGCGGTGCATGAAACTTTTTATGTCCTGAGAGGCTCGTGCCGTTTGCGCTGCGAGGCTCAACACAATCGCCATCAGGTTTTTGGAACGGTGTGAGACTTCCAGCATCAGCAAGCGATGAATTTCTGCCTGCTTGATTTCTTCAGTTATATCGATGGACGAGCAAATGGCACCGCGCTTCTCACCGCCTTCGTTCAGCAAGCGACGCAGCACGATTTTGAGCGTTCTGGGGGTTTTGGACCCGAATGTGCTCGCCTGAGTTTTAACAATGACTGTTCGCGGATCATCGGGCCCCGCGGAAGCGCGCAAGGCTTCCAACAATTTTTCGTAGCTGTCATCGTCAAATGCATCGGAGAGCATGTGGCCAATCATGTCGGCCGATGCCCACACTGATTGAAGGTTCTCAAGCCAGACAAACCGGTTTTCCGGACTGAGAAAAAACACGGTGACCGGTGAGCCAGCCAAAGCGAGGCGGAAATCTTTTACTTTTCGTTCTCTCAAGCTCATAGCCTCAAAAGGCGGGCCCCAAGCCCGCCAGTTTTTTTGTGTTCTAAATTATACTTTCCGAACCAGCCGGGCGATGATCGAGATCGCAAACAGGACCAGAAAAACAAAGAACAGTATTTGCGCGATTCCCGCTGATGCGCCAGCGATGCCACCAAAGCCAAAAACGGCAGCAATAATTGCCACGATTAGAAATGTAATTGCCCAACCTAACATTGTGTCTCTCCTTGTAAATTTAGACACTTGTAAAACGGAATAGGCCTCAAAAGGTTCCCTATGCTGCCTCTTTTGCATTGTCGCCGAAGAAAAGCGCTTGGCTTATCAGCGCAGACACTGTGTTGGGTTGAAACGGCTTGGTTACCAGGTATGCAGGCTCGGGCCGGTCACCGGTCAACAGGCGCTCCGGATAGGCCGTGATGAAGATTACCGGCACATTGATCTGGGTCAGAATTTCGTTGACCGCATCAATGCCCGACGAGCCGTCCGCCAATTGAATATCAGCCAGCACGATGCCGGGCTTTTCTTTGCCTATGAGTGCAATGGCCTCCGAATGTGTGCGCGCAATGCCTGTCACCCGGTGACCCAGATCGATGACCATGTCTTCGATATCCATGGCAATCAGCGGCTCATCTTCGATGATCAATACGGAAGTTGCGACCTGATCGGCAATGTTACGGGCCGCCTGATTGAGCAAATCCTGAAGATCGGCTTCACTCACCCCCAAGATTTGCATTGTTTCTTGACGGGTGAAGCCTTCGACTTCTGTCAGCAGGAAAGCCTGACGCGGAACCGGTGCGATGGCTTGTAAATTTTTGTCCGACGCCTGATCCATGTTGATCGCGGTTTCCGACTTCAAGTTCACATCCAATGACGACCACATTTGAACGAGTGAGCGGAAAAGTGTGATTTTCGGGTTTTCGGCGCCGGAATAGGCGCTTTGGTCTGCTACAATTGCCTCCAGGAGCGCTGCAACGTAGTTGTCACCACCAATCTGTGACCCGGTCAACGCCCGCGAAAACCGGCGCAACATTGGCAAGTGTGTTGAAATCTGACTGGCTAGCGACATGCGGCATCTCCCCTGAATGTCTTTATGTCTATCAAATGTGTTGCAGCCAGAAAGGTTCCAATCGTTCGGAACTTTTTTTGAGGCTTCGCGTTAATGGCAGTAGTACATCACTTTGAGTGAGATGATCGGTTATGGAGAATGGAATGCCGGATGACAATAACGCATCCAAGCCGCGCGGCTATCTGCTGCCAGCTGATGAAGAAGCGGTTCGCAAGATTGGTGGAAAGCTGCGCGAAAAATACAACGAAGTGGTGGCAGAGCCGATACCGGACAGGTTTGCCGATCTACTGAACCAGCTCGAAAGCAGTTCGCCTGCCAAAAAGGACGCTGGTCAATGAGTGAAGACACAAGCTTCAAAACCTTGTTGCTTGAATCGGTGCCCGCGCTACGTGCGTTTGCCCGTTCATTGGCCTATTCAGCGGACAAAGCGGACGATTTGGTTCAAGAAACGCTGATGAAGGCCTGGCACAAACAGGACTCGTTTCAGCAAGGCACCAACATCCGCGCCTGGTTGTTTACTATTCTGCGCAATGAATTTTATTCGCAAATGCGCAAGCGCGGCCGTGAGGTTTCCGATGCCGATGGCGCTATTTCAGAAAATATGGCTGTCCACCCCGAGCAGTCCGGCAAACTAGATTTACAGGACATGAAGCGCGCGCTTGCGCAATTGCCTGATGACCAGCGCGAGGCGATCATTCTAGTTGGCGCTTCCGGCATGAGCTATGAGGAAGCGGCGGAGATTTGTGGAGTCGCCGTTGGCACGATCAAAAGCCGTGTATCGCGTGCGCGCGCGAGGTTAATCGAGATTTTAGAAGTCGACGGCGCAAGCGCCTATGGGCCAGATGCGGTCTCGGCTCAAGTGTTGGCGATGCCAGCGGTGGGGCGTTGATCGCGCAACTGTTCAATGAGCGCCGTCACAATATCGGTGCTTACAAACGGCTTTTGAACGAAACAAACGCGCGCGTTGCCAATCAGTTGCTGCGGTCTTTCGCGCGAGGTGGTCAACACAATGGCCGCGCTAAAGCTCTCGATCAACGCCGTAAAGACAGAGGGGTCGCGGTGGAAAGAACGTTCATCGACAATGACGATGTTGCTTGCATTGTGGTCATCAATGAAGACTTCGAGCGCTGGAACTCCGCGCACAATTTGACACGCCATCGCCCCGCAATCCAAGACGATGCGCTCCACATCAAGTGCGATCAACAGTTCGTCCTCGACAACAAGGACATCACGACCGCAAAGCAAATTGTCGATATCCATCCGGCTTCACTTTGCTAAAACGGCAAGTCCTAGTGCAAGCAGGCGATGGCGTCATTTAACTTTGACATAGGGGCCAAAACGATGAGCAAGACCACAAATGCCGATGAAAAACCGCGCAAAACACCCTGTTCAGAATGCCCCTTGCGGCAGTTGGATTGCTTTCGCCCGTTCAACAAAGAAGAGCTGACTTTTGTCTCGCAATTCAAGCGCGGTGAATTGTCTGCGGAGGCGGGATCCACCCTGTTGATGGAAGGCAATAACAGCCCGCACCTGTATACGATTTTGTCAGGGTGGGGATTTCGCTACAAAACGCTGGAAGATGGCCGTCGACAGATCCTCAATTTCGTAATGCCAGGCGATTTTATCGGCCTGCAGGGCTCGCTGCTCAATGAAATGCAACATACCGTTGAAGCGCTGTCGAACATGGAACTGTGTGTCTTTGAGCGTGGATATTTTGACGATCTGTACCGCAAAGTGCCAACCCTTGCTTTCGACATCACTTGGCTCGGCGCCCGCGAAGAGCAAATGTTGGATGAACATTTGCTGAGTATTGGACGCCGCACCGCATTGGAGCGAAGCGCATATCTTCTCGCCTATCTCCACGAGAAAGCCAGTTCAGTGATGCTGTTTGGAAAGTCAGCTCCGCTAGCGCCAATGACGCAACAGTTGATTGCCGACACACTTGGATTGTCGATTGTCCATACAAACAAAACGTTGAGAAAACTCACGGACCGCAAACTCATCGTCCGGGCTGATGATGGGTACCAAGTGCTGGACCTTGAAGGCTTGAAGGCGTTGTCGAAATGGGATGGCCTCGACGCAATTGAAAGGCCCTTTGTCTAGGATCAGACAAAAACACCCGGCATCACTATGCCGGGTGTAACCAGAGATATTCAGCCGATCTTTTCGTTTTCTACGATTGTCGGCGTTTTGGATGCGCCGTAGGATTTTCCAATTTCCCAAGCCGCAGCGATCAGATTCAACGTACCGTCCCAATACTCCGCTTGCTCCACTCGCATCGTCAAGACAACGATGTTCGGGTCGGTGGGTCCGGCTTCAAACCAGGTATCGGCGTAGGGGCCCCAGAGCGACTGAATTTTGGCCCGGTCGCTTGACGTCTGAAGTGTGCCGGAGACGGAAATGTAGTCATTGCTGCCGACACTCATAAACGTCAGGCCAGCCCGATTGTCAGCGTCAAGCTCATCAACCTTGTGAGAGCTGCGGTGTGTGAGAAAGCTGATGCTTTGAGCATCCTGATCAATGAACGGCGCCATCGGACGGCTGCGCAAGACGCCGCTATCAATCGTCGTTACCATGGCAACTGAAAATCCATCGAGTAGTTCCCAGAGCCGTGCTTCGCGTTGTTTTTCTTTAGTCACTTATGCACTCCTTTCGTTCTGGGAATGTAACGGCTTGAGGGACATGCTGTTCCAGACCGGTGTAATTTGTCGCGGGTAATCTGTAGCTTCATTCACGCGCCGCATATCCAACCCCAGACAACAAGCAAAAGCGCCCGCTCGGTTGCGGACGCCTGTGAGAAAAAGACCGCGCCCTGGATGGGACGCGGCCTTGGTGTTAAACGATTGCGGTACGGCGATCTTTCGGCCCGAACAGCAGCCACAAGATCAAACCAAGCAATGGGAGCGCGAAAATAACAACGGACCAAATTGCCTTTTTGACCGTGGAGGCCGACGATTCAAATGTCCTCAAGATCGCCCACACATCTGCGATCAGCAGTAAAATGCCAAAAAATCCTGTCAGTTCTAACATCCTATTTCTCCGTGATCAGTGAGCGCCACATCCACACGACTTTTTCGTGATAGGTCATGCGTTCAACCAGTAGATCGTGGCTGACGAAGTCATTTTCACCTTCCGCCAATTCCGCGGCATCGCGCATCTTGCGGATCGCGGCTTCATGGTCGTCGATCAAATCCTGCACCATTTCTTGCGCTGTCCTTGCACCGGTCATGGGTGACACAGCAGCCTGCGCCGGGCCGGAAGCGTCAGCGATGGGAGCGTGATGACCGAGCGCGCGGATACGTTCGGCAATGTCGTCGGCGGCAGCAAACATGTTTTCATATTGCTCTTCCGACATTTCGTGGATGGCGTGAAACATCGGGCCAACAACATTCCAGTGATAGATGTGCGATTTGATCACAAGGAAATAGGTATCTGTCAGCACGGCGGACAATGCTTCGGCAATCTTCTTGCGGGCTTCCTTATCAATGCCTGTGGACACTTTTTCGTTGGATTGGGCAACTTTCAAAGCAGCTTGGGTCATCAGTTTATCCTTTTATTCTTTGTTTCAGTCTGCGGCAGCAGCGCCAGCTTCTTCGCCGACGAGGTCAGTGTCGACGGCCTGCATGTTTGAGGCAACAAGCGCATAGCCGCCCAAAATCATCATGAGTGATACGGACAAGATCAGCAGCACTCGGCGGCCACCAATTCCTTGCTTGGCGCGATTTTCACTGATTTGCATAACGGACTCCTTTTGGTCTTGAGCACGTATAACGGGCCCGACGCTAAAGAGTTCCGCGACACTTCAAACCATTTGTTGCGGATAGAAGAGATGGCGCTTGGAAAAGCGTCTGGTGCGTTCGATGGGAAAAGGAACAATGCCTACGCGCGCCGTGTTCTGCGCCTTTGTTTCACGTTCCTGTGCGGATTGACGCCATAAATGGAACCATGCTGGCGCATCAAGATCGGTCGACAGCTTTGCCGCATCTTCACCCAGATGGTTGCGCCAAAGCCGCTGTCTCAACTCATCTGCAAACCCGCCATCGCGTGCATAGATGCCTGCCTCATAATCCCACTCCATGGACCGGCCGTTCAGATTGGCCGATGACACAATCGCCGCGCTCTGGTCAGCAATGATGACCTTGGAATGGATGTAGACCATGGCTTTGCCATACAGCGCATCACGCTCGCCGTGTTCTTGCTGGTCACGGTCATTGGTCAGGCAATAGGCGGCGAAGCGATCCGGAAAAAGCTGCGAAAGCCGGTCAAGTGCACGCATCTGCAGCCATTCGCCATAGCGGTGGATAGAGCTCTTATCGTTTTTGAAGGCAACAACGTCAGGCGCACTGGGCAAAAGCACAATTGTGTGCAGATCGGGATTGTCTCCCATGCGCGCGGTCAGCGCATCGCGCATCGCGGTTGAACGCAGATATTGTGACTCGATGTAAATGAGCTGCCTTGCCTTGCCGATCAGATCGTAGTGGGCCAGTTCCAACGAGCGGTCATAGCGTGATGGACCAAAACTGAACGCGCCGATGTTGGGCGCGCCCATGGTGGCAACCACCGGACCCGCCGCATCGGCAATCCGCGCTTTGGGCGCCTTCAAGGGCTGGGCCTTTGCGTGCACAAAGCGGATACGACAGGCGGGGTTTGCAGCCATGTATTGATCGGAAAACGATGTTCCATATCGGCTTACCATGCGCCAACAGCGGCAGAAATGAGCCGCCAATTGGCGGGCTTCGCGTTCACCAGCGCGCACACTCACATCATGCCAGGTCTGGTTGCCATTGCGCCGGTGAGCCGGATCATCAAAGCGGCGCTCGTCCACATCCAGCCCGCCAACGATCGCAACCTTGTTGTCGCAGATCAGAAATTTCTGATGCAGCGCCTGCGTAAAATTGCGGCGCGGCGGCCACAAGGTGAAGGACGATTGGCTGGCTTGCCGCAGACCCGGTGGAATTGCGCGCCCTTGCTCATTGTATTGGGCAATTGCATCGCGCTGCATTGTCCAAACCACGGGCCACAGGGCACTGCGCAGCATGTAACCGGTCTGTCCGCCAGGCAAGGCAATCATCACCCGCAGCCGGTTTAACGCTGGCTCATCAACCGCTTTTAAAGCCTCATCCAAAAACGCCATCCGCTCCCAGATTTGAGCGTGAAAATCCGACACGCCAACCGGGTCGAACTCGTTGAGCAGTATGCGCACGCGCACGCCCCTTGACAGTGCATCGGCAATCAACTCCCCCCAATTTAACAGTGTTTTTTTATGCGCTTCTTGGCTACGCGTGTTGGTGCGTGGAGAGAAAACATGCAAGCTGAGCATGATCGACCTTGAAGCTGCCAATATTTCCTGCTCCATAACCGGGAAAATTTCCTCGGCAGTGATAAGTGGCGTCAAGCTGGATATCTCTCGCAAAGGCTCTATTTCCGTTTCATTGGACCATCATTGCAGGACCGACTATTGGGCAACCCATTAAACGACATGATGATGTCAATCGTTCCATTGTCGGCCTCAGAGGCC
This sequence comes from Ahrensia sp., assembly GCA_049682915.1. Classification (GTDB taxonomy): domain Bacteria; phylum Pseudomonadota; class Alphaproteobacteria; order Rhizobiales; family Rhizobiaceae; genus JBCDLI01. The sequence goes on from JBAUIL010000180.1 coordinate 8,955, forward strand.
GATGCGACTGCTATTCGACACAAGCTCGCATTAAAGTCTACCGGCGTTGTGACATGGGAATGGGACCTCGCCACAGATGCAGTGGTCGCCGATGACGGCTTTTATTCCTTGTTTTCTATCGACCCCGATGTGCCCCTGAAGGCCTCGGCAATCGTGTCATCAATCCATCATGACGATCAGCCGACTGTGCGCGGGGCACTCGAACAGACTTTTGTCAGCGATGCTGGCGAATATAATTGCAGGTTCAGAGTGCCAAACGGCCCGCAAGAATGGCGCTGGGTGCAGGGTAAAGGCCAAATATCGCAACGAAACGCTGACGGAGAGGCCACCAAGCTCATAGGCATAAACTATGACGTCAGCGAGATCGTGAGATACGAGGACCGGCTGGCAGCTATTGCAGGCGAGATGCGCCACCGCGTCAAGAACTCTCTTGCGATGGTCAACGCGCTGGCTTCTGCTACCGCGCGTGAGGCAGAGACCATGGACGAATTCTTGCGCCATTTCCGCGGTCGGGTGAATGCCATTGCAGCTGCCCAACGCATCAGCGAAACAGAGACGTCAAGCGCGATAGTAGATTGTGCCACGGCTGTTGAAGGCGGACTAGTGCCATTCAAAGCAAGTTCTGAATGGAACCGGCGGATCACCATCAACGCGACTGCACCTGCACCGCTTTCGATATCACTCAGTCAAGCCATTGCCTTGGCAGTTTATGAGTTGGCGACGAATTCGGTAAAATATGGCGCACTTTCTGATCAGCCCGGGCAAATCACCATCAACATTACCCAACAAGACAATCATACCGTCGTTGAGTGGTTCGAAACTTTTGCACAGAATGCGCAAATCGACACCACGTCCACAGGTTTTGGGTCTACGTTGATTACCCGTTTGGTGCGTGCAGAACGCGGCACCATCGAGCGCCAACTGTCCGACGAAGCGCTGCAGGTGACATTGTCGTTTCCCGTCGACGCATAGTTCTGCAGCGGCGCACATATGAGTTCGCCGCTGCCGGTCTCGTGCGTTTCCTACTCTTCGAAATTGATCGCCTCTGTCTGCGCGCCCAAATTTGACAGCGCCTGCGTGATATCGTCCACCATTTGTGGCGGGCCACACACATAAAATTTCTGGCTGAAGTCGCTTACGTGTTTTTCCAAGAATGCTTGGTCAATGCGCTCATGTTCAAAGCCGCTCTTGTCTTCGTCCGACAATATATAGGTTGGCTTCAAGCGCACCATGCTGTCCAATTCCTGTGCGCAAAAGACGTCTTTCTCGGTGGAGTTGGCAAACAGCAACTGATTGATGTCTTGATTATCGGCGTCATGATCCAACTGGCGCAAAATGGCCAGGAACGGCGTCAAGCCAGCGCCACCGGCAATAAAAACGCCCGGCCCTTGGTATTCAATCGTGCCCCACGGATCGCCGATGAGCAGCGCATCACCAACAAGCAATTTCGCCATTTGTTCGGTGACACCATCATGGTCCGGATAGGATTTGACCGTGAACTGCAGGTGCTCATCATCAGGCAGAGACGTGAAGGTGAAAGGCCGCTTTTCGTCGCGCCACCCTTCTTTGTCGATTGCAACATCTGTCGCCTGCCCGGGTCTAAACTCATAGTTTTCTGGTTTGGTCGCTGTGTATGAAAACACATTATGGGTAAGGGGCGTTATCGACTTAATTTCAATGCGCTGCACCGTTTTCTCCTTATAATCTGCGTTGTCTGTACAGACGCCAACGTTGATTGCTTGGCTAAGTTCCCATCACCATCGCACGCTCCAACTTGCCGGTTTGGCCGCACAGCGCTCGCGCGACATGCATCGGATATCGTGAAAGTTTTTTAGTTTTTTTGGAACGAGTTCCTCGCCGGGCGGTTGTTTGTGCAAGCCGGTACAAACCGGTGGAGACTGAAACAGAAACCGAAAGGACCACGTTATGAAAAAGCTCATGACAACAATCGCAGCCACAGCAATGATGACTGGCGCAGCATTTGCAGCCTCAACATCTAATAGTGAGGGCGAAGTTCGGACCAACAACGATCTGGACCGAGAAGTGCTGATTGACGGCGAAATGCTGGACACGGAATCCACCGCCACATCGGCAGAAGGTATCTTCACCGAAACCTACTATGAAGCCGGCAAAACGGTCGAGATCACCTACGAGCTGGACGAGAACGGCAACAAAAACATCATTTCTCGCAGCGAAGATGTCCAAGACTAAGTTCTAACATTTCTCTAAAAAAAGCCGGGCTGCTTGGTCCGGCTTTTTTATTGCGGCATTCGGTTTTGATGGACCAGGTGGGGTATGCCAACGATGTGATCTGCCGTCTATTCAACGGACTACGACGCGGAATTCGCGGACTGAAAAGTCGTTGTTGAAATGCTGCTGCTTGAGAAGCGCCATATTGGGCTCGAGACGCTCTCCTGTCGTTTCAACCAATCCTACTCTTGGTGGCTCAGGTAAAGAGCGGCTATTCGAATACATAATACTGGCGGCAAAAACACCAAAGCACATAATGCCCAAGAGGTTGTCAAATATGATGCTATCAGAAAATTTTTCTTTTTTTGAGTTTGTCATTTTTTATCTCCCGTTTGCTGATGAGACCATTTAGCTCTCAAATTATTTCTAACAGATGCAACGATATGAGCGAATATTAGCTACATTAAATAGCTACCGATACATCACTATTATTTCTAGTAATGAAATTTTAGGGTTTTGATAACTAGTTGGGGTTTGCGGAGGCTTGACGATGGACGAATCAGAGTTTGCAAATGAGGGCGCTTTGCACGCTGCCATTGACGCCGCCGGAGGCCAATATGACCTATTCCGGTTATTAAAAGAAATCGCGACCATGAGCGCGTTCAGCCATTTTTCAGTAATGAAACTGCCTGATGAAGATAGTGATACGCTTGAGCAATTATCGGTCGTTTCCAATTGGCCGCCGGAACTTATGAAAGAATATGACCGGCACAAGCTTCTAGAGCACAGTCCAGTCATCAAATCCCTGCGCACATCGAACAAACCCTTAGTGTGGGAACTCGAGAAAATAAATGCAGATCGTGACCCGTCACAACGTAGTATCGCTATAGAACTGTTTAGTGCGTTTGATTTTCTGTCAGGCGTTTATTTTCCCTGCTCAGCGTCTACGGGAACGCGTGGCGCAGTTTCTTTCGCGGGGAGTGGCAAGGATCCTTTAGGTGAAAAACAGATCGCATCGCTAGCTTTGACCGCTTCCTTGATCTTTGACCGCTTGATTCAATTCGAGTCAGATTTTGCCGATAATCATGTCGACTTGTCGGAGCGTGAGCTACAATGCTTGAGACTTATGGCTACCGGGCTGGCGACGGGCCGAATTGCATCGGAACTTGAAATATCGGAACACACTGTTAATCACCACATAAGCGTACTCATTCAGAAATTGCGGGCAAGGAACCGCGCACATGCGGTGAGTTTGGGATTCCGATTGAAAATACTAAGGTAGAGAAACATGGCACTTCATTTTGACATCGCGAACGAACAGAAGGCGCCTCAAGATCTAGCCCGAATAGGCTTGGATGACATTCGTCTTTTGGATGCATTAGCGGGTTTCGACCCCTATGGCGCTTGGCGTTTGGACATCCAAAAGGGGTTGGCTTACTGGTCAGAGGACGTTTTTCGTATCCATGAGATGCCGATAAATGTCGGAGAGCCTGTTGATTTGACTGCCGCAATAAACGCCTATCATCCCGACGATCGTTCGCATGTGATTGAGTGCATTGAAGAGGCGGCGAAGAAACGCAGCGGCTTTCGTTTCGTTCTTCGGCTCTTAGGCGAGTCCGGTGAGACGAGGCTCGTCAAATCCACTGGTCGTTTTCGTATCAATGCGAAAGGCGAGCAGGAGTTGTATGGTACGTTCTCACTTTTCCAAACAGCTATCCGCAGCGTGATTATCGGCAAATAGGGCCCTAGTCCGTTTTCACGTTCAAAGCTGCAGGGCTGAAAAGCGGGACCGTAGAGATCGACATTTTCGCAGACCCGTCTTGAATTTCACGCGCATGGGCAAGGTAGATTAGCGTCTGGTTTTTCTCATCAAAAACACGTGTCACCTTCAATGATTTCAGGATCAGTGACGTGCGTTGCGAGAAGACGCTTTCACCTTGCGGCGATCGGTCTATCTCGCCGAAGACAATGGGTCCTGTCTGGCGGCAGGCAATGGATGAATTGGACGGATCTTCAAACCAGTTTCCCTTTTGCAGCCGGTCGATAACACCGCGCTCGAAATAGGCGATGTGACAGGTCACGCCTTCCACTTCAGGGTCTTGGATCGCTTCCACAATGATATCATTGCCCAACCAATCCACATCGATCTCACCCACCTCTTCCGCGCCAGCATGTTGCACAAAAGCAGCTACAAACATGCCGCAAAAAAGAGTACAATATTTCTTCATCATGGGACCTTCTCAATTGGCTTTTGGCTTCATGGCTCCAGCCTACGTCAACAGGCATGGCTTTGCCAATTAAAGACAAACGACCGAACTCGCAGATGGTTGCGTCCAATCAAGCTGTTTTTATTTGAACTGGTTCACTGGCAGCTTTGCGCTTGGACAGCACGATTGCGATGATCACAAGCGCGGCGCCCGTCAGATTGGCGATCCAGTTCAGCGGCCAATAGGCACCGATGGCACCGGCAATGATAAGCCCATAGAGTAGCGGATTGAGCGGGCCTTCGGCGTAGCGCTGAATGAGAACATTGGTGGCGTAAATGCCAAACAGCGCAAAAAAGCCAAGCTGCATCATTTCCGGCACGGTGCCGGTAATCAACGGCGTATAGGCAAACATCAGCGGCACGATGTAGAGGCCCTTGGCGATCTTCCAGCTTTCAAAGCCGGTCGCCATCGGCTTGGAGCCGGCAATGCCCGCCGCCGTAAACGCGGCAAGGCACACAGGCGGGGTGACGTTGCTGTCCTGGCTGAGCCAAAAGATGATCAAATGCGCGGTGAGCAAGAAACCGGCCTGCAATGCGGGATCGACCAGCAGTGGCCGCACCGTGATAGCCAGCTCAAAAGGCATGGCAGCCATCAGCGCGACAGCCTCCTCGCGCAGCATGCCAGTGGCGACCTTCGCGGCATAGGGACTGTCAACCAGCATAAACATCGCCGATTGCGCGGGATCAGCGATGCCCTGCATCAATTGTTCAATGATGATGCTGTCGGCCAAAATACCGGCCAGTGCAGGTGCTGTGAGGATGGCGAGAATGATGTAGGCGGCGGTGACCGGCAGGCCCATGCCCAGCACAAGTGACGCCAGCGCGATCAGCAAGATGGCAAGCACAAGCGAACCACCGGACCATTGCGCGATCATCAACGAGAAGCCGTTGCCGATGCCGCTGGTTACAATCGCGTTGTTCATGATGCCGATTGCCACCAGCAAGATGCCGGTCATGATGGAAGATTTAATGCCGATCAGCAGCGCTTCCGCAATCTTTGATGGCCCCATCCGGACCGGCTCAAAATTCTCACGGCCCAGCACTTTAGCGGCAATCGACGTGCACCATGACACCAGGACAAGCGAAGCGATGGCCCAAGAGGCCGCAAAGCTGGGCGTCACACCGCTCATCAACAGGTAGATCATCACCGCCAGGGGCAGGATGAAGGCCAAGCCGCCGGAGATCAGCTTGCCCTTGTTGACCACCAGATCAATGCCCTCGCCCACCTGGTGCTTGACTGATTCAATGCGCACAATGAAGGCGACGGACATGAAGTACAAAATAGCCGGAATGATCGAGACGGACACGATGGTTGAGTAGGGAATGGATGTGTAGCTCGCCATCACAAACGCGCCCGCGCCCATGATCGGCGGCATCAATTGACCGCCTGTAGATGCGGCCGCTTCAACGCCGCCGGCAAATTGCGGGCGGAAACCGTTGGACTTCATCAGCGGAATGGTGATGACGCCGGTGGACGCGGTATTGGCAATGGCTGAGCCGCTGATGGTGCCGGTTAAAGCCGATGACAACACGGCCACAAACGCTGCACCACCGCGCACTTTGCCGGCGACGACTTTTGACAGTTCAATCACGAAATCACTGGCACCAGAGGCAACAAGGAAGCCACCGAAAATCATAAAGAGCGTAATGTTGGTCGATGAGATGCTCGCCAAAATGCCGAACATGCCCTCATCATTATACATCGTGCGAAACAGCACATCGTTGAGCGGCAGGCTGGCGGCGCGGAACACGCCCGGCAGATGGCTGCCCAAAAAAAGAATATAGCTTA
>JBAUIL010000181.1:0-2277 GCA_049682915.1 Ahrensia sp.
ATGACGCCGGGCAGGGGCTCGATCTCGATATCGAGCATTGAGTCACGCTGTGCTTGCGCGAAGTTACGCACCTGGGTTTGTGCAAACTCGATATCATGCATGTCTTGTGCCGAGACTTTGTTCATCAAGGCCGCGATATCGTCAGAGGATAGGCGGAAAGAGGCCGGTGAATAATTGTCAAATTTCTCGGACAGCCTGCGCACAGCCGCATCACCATTGTCTTCGATGTCTTTCAGCGTTGTTTCAACGATGGCGCGCACCTTCGCATCATCATCATTGCGCTCCGCTTGTGATTTGGCTGTCTTAAGGTGTCTGATCATATTTGTCTGGCCTCATTCAACGGTCAATGCATGCGTATTCATCGCAAACTAAAAAAGGGACTATGCTGGCAATGCGCGGGTGGTGTCTTGTTTGTGTTCCCAGCCTTTGCCGTCAAACACATCATGGCCGAGCATGGATAGTGTTTTGGCAAAATCGACGCTAACCCAATTGTCTGCAATCTTACCGTCGCGCACCAGCCAAAAATCAATATAGGGAATTTTCACGCGGCTGCCGGTCGCCTCAATGCCCATGAAGGTGCCGCTATGGGTGGCTTCGATATGGCCAAAGCAGGACACCCACGCGCCATCTGCCAGAAAACGCTCCGTCACATAGTCGCGTTCGGTGAACGCGTCGCGCAGCGGCAATTGCCAATTGCGGCGGAAGTCGTCGATGCCGTGTTTGGTGCCGCAGCCCTGATTGCCCATCCAGCGGAAATCATCGTGGAAATAGTCAGACATATTGTGTGCGCTGCGTGCCAACGCATCTTCCATATCCCGAACCACACGCAGGCTTTCGGCGGAGATGCAAGCATGTTCGACCGGGTCGAAGTCGGGCGCGTTAAAGTCGGTTTGCTGAGCGAACGACGTCATTTTGGCAGTCTTTCTCCGGTGTTTGCATCAAACAGATGGCAGATTGAGGCGGGAACAGAAGCCGACGCTTGCGAGCCGATGTCAGCGACATAGTCTTTGTCGGCTTTGACGGCGACGATTGAGCCGCCGACGCGCATGGTGACCATCGAAGCGTCGCCCAGCAATTCGAATGAATAGATCGGCGCGTTGATTTCGCCTTTGTTTTTGCCTGTGGTGAGGCCAGAATCTTCTGCCCGGAAGCCGAGGGTGATTTTACCACTGAGGGACTTGTCAAAGCCCGCGACTTCCATGTTTCGCGCGCTGAACGTGCCGTTGGCGATGGTGCCGTCGATGAGGTTCATCGCCGGTGTGCCCATGAAGCCCGCAACAAATGTGTTGGCGGGATTGTTGTAGATTTCTTTCGGTGTGCCCACCTGCTGCACCACCCCTTTGTTCATCACCACAACGCGGTCCGCCAGCGTCATGGCTTCAATCTGGTCGTGGGTGACGTAGATTGTGGTTGTCGCTAATTCGTGCTGCAGGTTTTTGATCTGCGCACGCGTCGAGACCCGCAGCTTCGCGTCGAGGTTCGACAGAGGTTCGTCCATCAGGAAAACTGTCGGTTCACGCACAATGGCGCGAGCGAGTGCGACGCGTTGGCGCTGACCGCCAGATAGGTCTGCCGGGCGGCGATGCACGAAGTCGTTCAACTCCACCATATCGACGGCGCGCTGCACACGCTCTTCATGCGTTGCAGGATCGACTTTACGGATTTTGAGGGGAAAGCGGATGTTCTCCCAAACCGTCATGTTGGGGTACAGCCCGTAGGACTGGAACACCATCGCGATGTCCCGGTCTTTCGGGTCGAGCTTGTTGACCATGCGGTCGCCGATCCAGATCTCACCCTTGGTGACGTCTTCCAATCCCGCGACCATACGCATGGTGGTGGTTTTGCCGCAGCCGGATGGGCCGAGCAGGACGAGGAACTCATTGTCAGCAATCTCAAGGTTGAAATTATCCACCCCGACAAAGTCGCCCCAGCGTTTGGAGACGTTTTTGAGCGTAATGCCAGCCATTGTAATTTACCCTTTGACTGCGCCGGCGGTGAGGCCGGAAACGATTTGACGTTGGAAGAACATCACCAACACGAAGAGGGGTGCTGAGGCGGAAACAACGGCGGCAACGGCGAACATGACGTTGCCTTCTTCCTGTGTGGAGCCGAGGAAGCCCGCGATTTTCGGCACCATGGTCTGGTTCTCTATTGACAGCAGCAAGGCAGTAACCGCGAAGTCGTTATAGGCCAGCAGGAAGGAGAACAGGCCGGTAGTGATGACGCCCGGCCACATGACCGGCACGATGACATGGCGGAACGCCTGAAAGCGGGTGC
>JBAUIL010000182.1:0-14540 GCA_049682915.1 Ahrensia sp.
ATCGGTGGCAGCGGTCAGCAAAAGCTCAAGGCAGCCCAGGTGGCCGTCATCGGCGCGGGTGGCTTGGGCAGTCCGGCGCTGCTCTATCTCGCGGCGGCGGGCATCGGGACGTTGACCGTGATTGACGATGATGCGGTTTCACTGTCCAATTTGCAGCGCCAGATCATCCATGCGACGGGCGACGTGACAACGGCCAAAGTGCGCAGTGCGCAAAGCCACGTCCAAGCGATCAATCCACATGTCCGCGTCGTTGGCCACGAGACCAGGCTTGGCCCTGACAATGCCGAAGAATTGTTGAAGGGTTGCGATGTGGTGCTGGATGGCTCTGATAATTTTGAGACGCGCTATCTGGTCGCCGACACCTGTGCGGCGCTGGGCATCTCGCTGGTCGCCGGGGCGTTGGGGCGTTTTGACGGTTCCCTGACCACGCTTGCACCGCACCACAAAGCAGCAGACGGCACGCCAAATCCGAGCTATCGCGATGTCTTTCCGGCGCCCCCGCCACCGGGCACAGTGCCCAGCTGCGCCGAAGCGGGCATCATCGGAGCGTTGGCTGGCATCATCGGCACCATGCAGGCATTGGAAGCCATTAAGTTGATCACCGGTGCGGGAGAGCCATTGATCGGGCGATTATTGCTGTTTGACGGGCTTTCGATGCGGTTTCAGACGGTTTCTTACCGCACAAAACAACATCGGACTTGACGCAATAATCGACTGCCATATTGTCCGCAAAGGCAAAGAAACCGAAAGAGAGTACCCTTATGGCATGGATGGCTGCAGCTTTGACTGTTTTTGTAATCGCTAATCTGGCGGCGATGTATCTGTGGTTCTGTCAACGCTCGCTTGAGAAGTCATTGGCACCGCATCGTGAAATCAATTTGATGCCTGATTTGAACAAGCGTGTGGCGGTGGGCACCGGTGACGGTTTTGGTACCGGCACCAGCATCGCGAAGGCCCCGCGTTATGGCGCTTCAGCGCCGGTAGCGGCAGCTGTTGCGACAATGCCCGCCGTCAGCGCCGAAGTTGCGACTGTACCGCCGAGCACGCCGGTAAAGGCAAAGGCCGCCAAGCCTAAATCCACAAGCCGTGCTAAAGCGGCAAAAGCGCCAACAACCAAAGCAAAGCCTGCCAGCGCAAAAGCGCCGGTCGCCAAAAAAGCCACAGTCGCAAAGGCCGTGACTGCCAAGGCAACCAAGACCAAGTCGGTTGCACCCAATACAGTTGCACCCAATACAGTTGCACCCAAGGCAGTTGCACCCAAGGCCGCTGGCAAATCCAAAGCCGACAAGATGGATGATGTGTCTTTGATCAGCGGTGTCGGCCCAACATTGAAAAAGAAGCTTGCCGGCGCTGGCGTAACGTCGCTCAAACAGATTTCAAAAATGTCGGTCAAGCAGCTCGAAACGCTTGATGATGAACTCAATCTCGGCGGGCGTTGCATCAATGAGCAATGGATCGAGCAAGCCAAGGAACTCGTCGCAGGAAAGCCGCCACGCGCGAAAATCGACAAAGCAGCCGCCGGACAAGTCTGATCGTGTTAGCCGAAATCTGACAACAAAAAAGCCGGGCTATGTCCCGGCTTTTTTTACGCGGATTTTCGATTGGGCGTGTCTACATAATTTGCGGCAGCACACGGTCGCGCGGTTTGTCTCCATCGCTCAACATCTTGATGTTGATGATAACGATCTCGCCCATCTCGACGCGGCTCTCAATGGTGGCTGAACTCATATGTGGCAGCAGCACCACTTTGCCCTGTTCCGCCAGCTTGCACAGCCGTTCATTGACGACCGGCTCGTGCTCAAACACATCCAGCCCTGCGCCCGATAGTTTGCCGGTCTCGATCAATTCGATCATGGCATTCTCATCAATCACTTCGCCCCGTGATGTGTTGACGATGTAAGCGCTCGGTTTCAGCTTGGCCAGCCGTTCAGCGGATAACAGATGATATGTCGGAGGGGTTGAGGGGCAGTTGACCGACACAATGTCGACCTGCGCCAGCATATCATCCAGATCGGCATGATAGGTCGCGTTCAGCTCCTTGGCGATGCCTTGGGCCACGGGATGGCGGTTGTGATAATGGATCGACAAGCCAAACGCTTTAGCGCGCCGCGCCACAGCGGTGCCAACCCGTCCCATGCCGACGATGCCAAGACGCTTGCCCCAGATGCGCCGACCCAGCATCCAGGTGGGAGACCAGCCATTCCATTTGTCCTCACCCATCAAATATTGTGCGCCTTCGGTCAGCCGCCGTGGGGCAGCCAACATCAGCGCCATTGTCATATCAGCGGTATCTTCGTTCAGCACATTGGGGGTGTTGGTGACATGGATGCCGCGTTTGAACGCCGCGCGCACATCAATATTGTCAACGCCGTTGCCGAAATTCGCAATCAATTTCAGTTGCTTGCCAGCCTGCGCAATCATCTCCGCGTCTATCGTGTCAGTCACGGTAGGCACAAGCACATCGGCTTCTTGCATGGCCTCAATCAGCGCATCGCGTGACATTGCCTCATCGGCATCGTTAAAGCGCACATTAAACAGTGCTGCCATGCGTGCCTGCACATTTTCCGGCAATTTTCGGGTGACGATGACGGAAGGATTAAATGCCACGATGCGATGTCCTTGGTCGGGTAATGGGCGCAATTTGAATGCGTTCTTTTAGCCGCCCATTAACCAATAAGAGGCACAATCAGGCGGTCCGGTGTTTGTTATTATCAAGACATGGCGCGCATGACAAAGAAAATCGAACTTGATTTATTCCAGTCTGTTGCGGTGCCTTTCGATTGCCCGGATTATTTTTGAAAGAGGTTTTGCGTGTTTTCAAAGTCATTTTTGTGTCTGCTGGCATTGTCTGCAAGCATCGCGTCCGTATCAGTTTCAACACCGTCATTCGCCCAGACTACCGGCTCAATCGATCGCGGCCCTTCCGGCTTGCCATTGCCGCGTTTCGTCAGTTTGAAAGCGCAAAACGTCAACATGCGTGTGGGACCGGGCAAGCAATATGCGGTTTCCTGGCGCTATACCAAGGCAGGCCTACCGCTGGAAATTCTGCAGGAATACGATAATTGGCGTCGCGTCCGCGATGCGGAAGGCACCATAGGCTGGGTGCACGGCTCGCTTTTGTCCGGCACCCGCACCGCCGTGACGGCACCATGGGGTAAAGGCGACGATGCGGCGGAAACATTGAAGCTGCACGTGGAGCCGCAAGGCAAATCCAACATCCTTGCCTATCTGAAGCCCGGCGTTATGGGCGAAATCAGCGATTGTGATGGCGTGTGGTGCAAAATGAAGGTTCAAAGCGGCCCACGCACACTGGCGGGCTTTGCCAACCAAGCCGAGTTATGGGGCGCCTACCCTGACGAGAAGTTTGAATAAAACTGCTTAAGACGTCTTACGCCGCAGGCGGATAACCACGTCGATATTGGCGATTTCCATGCCTTCGGGCGGTGTCGGGATATTGTCGACACTGATTCCGGTCACCGGAAGATCAATCACCTCATTGGTCTCTTCGACAAAGAAATGATGGTGATCGCTGACATTGGTGTCAAAATAGGTGCGCGACCCTTCAACAGCCAGCACCCGCAACAAGCCAACCTCGTTGAATTGGTGCAGCGTGTTGTAAACGGTTGCCAACGACACCACAAAACCCGCTTGCGTTGCTTCCTTATGCAGGTCTTCCGCCGCTAAATGGCGGTCACCATGGGCAAACAGCAGTTCAGCCAACGCAACGCGCTGTTTTGTCGGGCGCAAGCCAGCTTGCGCAAGGCGGTTGCGCATCAGCACAGGGGATGTCTCAACAGTCAGGTTCAAAATTCAAATTCCCACCATGTGAATGGCGGAAAAAGCGTCCCGCACATCCGATTTGCAGCCCGCTTGCACCAATGCTCTTGTCGCAAACAAACCACACTTTCCAAGCCTCTAACCTGCCGCTGTGTCAATTATGCGACGAAGGCTTTCACTCTTACATATATTCACATAAGCAGGACCGATCAATAGGACGTTCAAACCCCGATATCAGCGGATGACGAATCGGTACGAGTGGCCTAGGAACGGGCGGGTTTTAAACCGGCCTTGAGCGGCATGAACTAAAATTGACGACGGAGTGGTGACGACCATGGCAGAACAAAAAACCAGCTACACCTATGAAGAGCTGCTTGCGTGCGGTCGCAGCGAGCTGTTTGGCCCGGGCAATGCGCAATTACCCGCGCCACCCATGTTGATGTTTGACCGTATCACCGAAATCTCCGAAGACGGTGGTGAGTTCGGCAAGGGCTATATCCGTGCCGAATTCGACATCAAACCGGATGCCTGGTTTTTCCCGTGCCACTTTATCGGCAACGAAATCATGCCCGGTTGTCTCGGCCTGGACGCCATGTGGCAGCTGACCGGCTTTTATCTCGGCTGGCTGGGTGAGCCCGGCTACGGCATGGCGCTGTCAACCGGCGAAGTAAAATTCAAAGGCATGGTCACGCCGAAAACCAAGCTGGTAGAATATGGTATCGACTTCAAGCGCGTCATGCGTGGCCGCTTGGTGCTGGGCATTGCCGATGGCTGGCTGAAAGCTGACGGCGAGCAGATTTACACCGCGAAGGACCTGAAGGTTGGTCTTTCCAAAGAAAAAGCATCCTGAACGCCACGCGCGCTCAAAACAGCAGGAGACAAGCCATGAAACGCGTTGTCGTAACGGGAATGGGAATCGTGTCTTCAATCGGCGACAACGCCGATGAAGTGTTGACCTCATTGAAGGAGGCGCGCTCCGGCATCACTGCCTCGGAAGAATACACCGAGTATGGTTTCCGCAGCCGGGTTTTTGGCAAACCGAAGCTTGATCCCTTTGAAGTGCTGGACCGGCGCCAAACCCGTTTCATGGGCCGCGGTTCCGCATGGAACTATGTCGCCATGCAGCAGGCAATTGACGATGCAGGCCTGGAACACAGCGATGTTTCCAATGAGCGGACCGGCATCATCATGGGATCGGGTGGTCCGTCGACCCGCACCATTTTTGAAGCGGCTCAACTGACCGACAAAAACAAGTCACCTAAACGGGTCGGCCCGTTTGCCGTACCCAAAGCAATGGCGTCGACGGCTTCGGCAACATTGGCGACACCGTTTGAAATCAAAGGCGTCAACTATTCGATCTCGTCAGCGTGTGCGACATCCAATCACTGCATTGGCAACGCTTATGAAGTCATCCAATTGGGCAAGCAGGATATCGTTTTTGCGGGCGGCTCGGAAGACCTCGACTGGACCATGTCAAACCTGTTTGACGCGATGGGCGCCATGTCGTCGAAATTCAATGATACGCCGACGGTTGCCTCACGGGCCTATGATGTGGCGCGCGACGGTTTTGTCATTGCCGGTGGTGCGGGCGTTCTGGTTTTGGAAGAGCTGGAACACGCCAAGGCGCGCGGCGCGACCATCTATGCCGAGATCATCGGCTATGGCGCCACATCGGACGGTTACGACATGGTCGCACCGTCGGGCGAGGGCGCGGTGCGCTGCATGAAAATGGCGCTGCAAGGCGTTAACGGCAAAGTCGGCTATATCAACACGCACGGCACATCCACGCCGGTGGGCGATGAGCGTGAAATGGAAGCGGTGCGTCAGGTGTTTGGCGACACTATTCCGCATATCTCATCCACAAAATCGCTGACCGGTCACTCGCTGGGTGCGACAGGGGTGCAGGAAAGCATCTACACGCTGCTGATGATGAAACATCGTTTCCTGACCAAGAGCGCGCACATTGAAGAACTCGATCCAAAATTCGCCGATCTTCCAATCCTGATGGAGCGGATGGATGATGTGGATCTGGAGGTCGCGATCACCAATTCGTTCGGCTTTGGCGGTACCAATGCAACATTGACCTTCGGTCGTTACGACGGCTGATTGGGAGTAAACAAAATGACACAATTGATGGCCGGCAAGCGGGGCCTGATCATGGGCGTTGCCAACCACAACTCGATTGCGTGGGGCATCGCCAACATGCTCAAGCAACATGGTGCGGAACTGGCTTTCACCTACCAGGGTGAAGCGCTGGGAAAACGGGTCAAACCACTGGCAGAGCAATGTGGCTCCACGCTTGTCATGCCGTGCGATGTTTCCGATATTGATAGCGTCAAAGCGGTGTTTGAGACACTGAAAGCCGAATGGGGCACGTTCGATTTCGTCGTGCATGCGATCGGGTTTTCAAACAAAAATGAACTCAAAGGTCGCTATATTGACGCCACCACGCGCGAAAATTTCATCCAGACAATGGTCATCTCCGCTTACTCATTCACTGAGGTGGCGCAACTCGCCGCACCCTTGATGAATGAGGGCGGGTCACTGTTGACATTGACCTATGGTGGCGCCACCCGGGTGATGCCCAATTACAATGTCATGGGTGTGGCCAAAGCTGCCCTTGAAGCAAGTGTGCGTTACCTGGCCGATGATCTTGGCGTCGATGGTATCCGCGTTAACGCGATTTCCGCAGGGCCAATGCGGACCCTGGCCGGCGCTGGAATTGGCGATGCCCGCGCGATGTTTGCTTATCAGCAGCGTAATGCGCCGCTGCGTCGTACTGTCACACTGGATGAGGTCGGCGGCGCCGGACTTTATCTACTTTCGTCGTTATCTGGCGGTGTAACCGGCGAAATCCACTTCGTTGACTCCGGTTATAACATCGTCTCGATGCCAAAAATTGAAGAAATGCGCGGGGCTGAAGGTTAAACGGCGCAGCAAACACAGAGTTTGTATACCAGTTGAAACCTGTTCTTAGTATTTGGCGCCTAGTGTGTCGTCCATGGCGTACTACACACAACCAACGTCCCTGACGACGAACTCAAAATTGCTTCGGGCTTTGACGGTGATGGCATGCGGACTTGTCTCCGCATCGATTGGCTATCTTGCGCTTAGCCTGAGTGTTGGTTCCTCGCAGTTGGATGGCGGCTCCAGCTTTTTGACTGCTATTGTGGTCGGTCTGCTGGCGCTTTTGGGCATGGGGACGGTGCATGCCTTTTATGTCGGACATCGAAAAGCGACTGAAGAAATTGCCCATATTCATCGGCTCGACCTGACAACAGGTCTGTTGTCGCGTGTTGGACTTGAGCATGAAGTCAATAAATTCCTTGAAGAGGACGCTGTCAGTGGCGGTTTGACGCGGGCCTATCTCATTGCCCTTGAGTTTGACTCGATCAAAGACATCAATGAGATGTACGGTCACGAGATCGGTGACACGATCATCAAGGTTCTCGCGCAACGGCTGCAAAAAATTGTCGGCGACCTGGGGCCCATCGGACGAGTTTCAGGTTCTGAATATGTGGTGGTTTTCACCGCCAGTACCAATGAGCGCGAGTTGAAGATCGCGGTTGATACACTTATCGAGGCCATGTCGCAGCCGATCCGCGTTGGCGGCGTGTCGATGGCAGTTTTTGGCAATGCGGGCGTTGTGCGTTTGCACCAAAAGTCTGCCAAGTTGGAAACCGCTTTGCGCAACGCCACCCTTGCACGATCCTCGGCGCGTGCCGCAGGGCGGGGCACATGGAGTATCTACCATCCAGAAATGAGCCAAATTGCCGCCTACCGCAAATGGCTTGAGTCCGAATTGTCGTCAGCACTGCAACGGCGCGAATTTTCGCTGCATTACCAGCCGCAAGTTGACTCTTCGACCGGCGCAATCGTCGGCTATGAGGCGCTGCTGCGTTGGACGCACCACGAAAAAGGCGCCATTCCGCCCGGTGAGTTCATTGAAATTGCCGAGCAATGTGGTTTGATCCGCCCGATTGGTGCTTGGGTTTTGCAGCAGGCTTGTGTTGATGCGATGCAACTGCCCGACCACATGACCATGTCGGTCAACGTTTCATCTGTGCAGATCATGGATATCGACTTCATTGCAAACCTCAAGCGGACAATCCAATCCACGGGCATCGCGCCACAACGGCTGGAACTGGAAGTAACAGAAAGCGTTGTAATCAGCGATTTCAAGACCGTGCGTGACCGCTTTGCGCAAGTCCATGAACTGGGTTGTGCGATTGCCATTGATGACTTTGGCACGGGCTACTCCAATCTCACCAACCTGTCAGAGCTGCCTTTCAACAAGTTGAAGATCGACAAATCGTTCATCGACCGTTTGATCAACCAGAAAAAAATGGGTTCAATCGTTACAACGATCGTCAATTTGG
Organism: Ahrensia sp.; assembly: GCA_049682915.1. Classification (GTDB taxonomy): domain Bacteria; phylum Pseudomonadota; class Alphaproteobacteria; order Rhizobiales; family Rhizobiaceae; genus JBCDLI01. Next base: position 8,157 of record JBAUIL010000182.1, read on the forward strand.
CCAATTCAATGGGTGCCAAGGCGATTGCCGAAGGCGTTGAATCCGCTGACCAGGCTGAGCTTCTGGGTCGCTCCGGCTGCACGCTCATTCAGGGTTATTATTATTCCAAACCGCTGACCTTGGCTCAGGCGCAGGCATTGGGCTCAAGCATTCATCGCACGGTGCATTCGTCTGAAGCCGTGTCCGCCCAAGCCTATGCACCGCAAATACCAGAGATGATGGCATCCGAACAAACCGTTGATACGTCCTTGAACGCCGCTGCACACGCTATGGCGAACCACGCACCATCGATTGTGCCTGAAATGGCACCTTTGGTTGCGACGGCACCGGTGATGCTTGCGCAAGCCGCCGACCATGATGGGCACGCCGCATATGCCGAAGCTCCGGCGGCAGACTTTGCCCAGTCCAGCTATGAAAAACGTCTGGCGCGCATCGCCACCCGTTGATTGGTGTCAGCGACGTGCCGATAGCACCTTGAAACCGTCGGCTCGGTCAATCTCGTCAAAACGCGCAAAACAGCTCTCCAGTGTTGGCTCATAAGCCAGTCCTGTATTGGCCACCATCAACAGCCGTCCACCGGGCTTAAGCGCCTTGGATGCCGACTTGATGAATGCCTCACCGAGTGAACGCTGGGTTTGCCGCCCGGCATGAAAAGGCGGGTTCATGACGATGGCGTCATAGCGCCGCGGCACGACCTCTAACGTCAGGTCTATCCAGTGGCCATTCACCTCAATGGTTGCGCCCGACAGGTTTTGTTGTGCGGCCATAAGCGATGGATGATGCGCCTCAAACAGATCAAGCGAGGCGGGTTGTCCGCGCGCTAACACCTGTTGGGCGAGGTAGCCCCAGCCACAGCCGAAGTCAGCAACCGCACCCGTCAGCCTGTCATCAAAATGGGTAGCCAACAGCGCGGATGCCTTGTCAATCCGGTCATGGGAGAACATGCCCGGCGCGGCGATCTGCTGGTGCGCATAGGGCTGGTCTTGGTGAGCCAGCGCCTGCGCAAGAGCCACATCTGGCGAGAACCACACAACCTGCGCATGGAACTTCGATATCACATCACCAATCGGAGTGTACTTTGCAATGGTTTTGCGCAGGCTCTGAATGCCGTCTGTCTTGCCGCCCGCCACCAAGATCATGCCATCGGCCTTGGTCATCCCGACGGCCCGCGCAATCAGCGTTTCATTGGCGCGGCGATGCTTGCCAGCCAGGATCAGCGTGTAGTCGGCGTTGTCTTCTTGCAACGCGGGTGACGCGCTCAACCCCTCTTTGGTCAGGGCGAGAAACGCGCCACGCTCCACCTGCTCACACACCAGCGCCGCGCGCCAGTCATCGTCGAGCGTTGATCGATTGTCTGGCAATTGCGCATTCAGCCACGCTACCCGCGCCCCATCAGGCAAGGACAGAAACTGCCGTTCAAACGGGTAGAGCAACGTATCGGCGGTGTTGGCCATCAAATTCTCCAATAAAAAAGCGCGGTGCCAGGCACCGCGCTTTTTCAACACTTATGGGACAAAGATCAATCGTCAGCTTTTTCAGACTTTTCGATTTCCTTGCCGGTTTCCTGATCGACAACTTTCATCGACAGACGCACTTTACCGCGCTCGTCAAAGCCCATCAGCTTGACCCAGACTTTTTGGCCTTCTTTGACCACATCGCCAGTTTTGGCAACACGCTCATGGGCAAGCTGCGAGATGTGAACCAGACCGTCTTTGGGGCCGAAGAAGTTCACGAATGCGCCGAAATCAGCAACTTTGACCACGGTACCTTCGTAGATCATGCCCACTTCAGGCTCAGCCACGATGGTGTGAATCCAATGCTTGGCCGCTTCGATTTCCTTGCCGGAAGACGACGCGATTTTGACGGTGCCATCATCATCAATGTTGATCTTCGCACCGGTCTTTTCGACGATTTCGCGGATCACCTTGCCACCCGCACCGATAACGTCACGGATTTTGTCGACAGGCACCTGCATCATTTCGATGCGCGGTGCGAACTCACCCAGTTGTGCGCGGCTTTCAGACAAAGCGTTCGCCATCTCGTTGAGAATGTGAATACGGCCATCTTTGGCTTGGTTCAATGCGATCTGCATGATCTCTTCGGTGATGCCGTCGATCTTGATGTCCATTTGCAGAGACGTGATGCCCTGCTCGGAACCGGCAACCTTGAAGTCCATGTCGCCGAGGTGATCTTCATCACCCAAGATGTCAGACAGGACAGCGAACTCGTCGCCTTCTTTGATCAGGCCCATGGCGATACCGGCCACCGGCGCTTTCAATGGCACGCCTGCATCCATCATCGCCAATGAGGCACCACACACAGACGCCATGGAAGACGAGCCGTTTGATTCGGTGATCTCAGATACGATGCGGATTGTGTACGGGAAGTCTTCCGCAGCTGGCAGCATCGGGTGCACCGCACGCCATGCCAGTTTGCCATGGCCGATTTCGCGGCGGCCCGGTGAGCCCATGCGGCCCGCTTCGCCCACTGAATAAGGGGGGAAGTTGTAGTGCAGCATGAAGTTTTCTTTGTAGGTGCCGGTCAGGCTGTCGATGAACTGCTCATCGTCGCCGGTGCCCAAGGTTGCCACAACCATGGCTTGGGTTTCGCCACGGGTAAAGATCGCTGAACCATGGGTACGCGGGAACACGCCGACCTCAGAAACAATCGGGCGAACCGTCGACAAGTTACGGCCGTCAATACGCTCTTTGGTTTTCAGGATGTTGCCGCGAACGACTTTGGCTTGCAGTGTTTTGAACACGGAGCCGATTTGCTCTGCGGTCCAGGCGGGGTTTTCCGCGCCTTCCGGATGCAGGGTTTCAAACACTTTTTTCTTGGCAGCATTGATCGCGTCATAACGCGCGGTCTTGTCCATGATTTTGTAGGCTTCGAGCAATTCGTCAGAAATCAGGCCGCCCATGGTGGCTTCGAGTTCTGACAGATCTTCCGGCTGGTAGTCGCGCGCATCCTTGGCGGCCACTTCGGCCAGCGAGATGATGGCGTCCAGCACCGGCTGGAAGGCTTTCTGGCCGAACATGACAGCGCCGAGCATCACGTCTTCGCTCAGCTCTTTGGCTTCGGATTCAACCATCAACACAGCATCAGCTGTACCGGCAACCACGAGGTCGAGATCGCTCTCGTCCATTTCGTCAATATGCGGGTTCAGCACATATTCACCGTCAATGCGGCCAACGCGGGCGGCACCGATGGGGCCCATGAATGGCACACCGGAAATGGTCAACGCGGCAGACGCGCCAACCATGGAGACGATGTCAGGATCGTTTTCCAGATCATGCTGCAGCACGGTCAACACAACTTGTGTTTCGTTTTTGTAGCCATCAGCAAACAGTGGGCGGATCGGACGGTCGATCAGGCGTGAAGTCAGCGTTTCTTTCTCTGACGGACGACCTTCGCGCTTGAAAAAGCCACCGGGGATTTTGCCCGCAGCAAAGGTTTTTTCCTGATAGTTGACGGTCAGCGGGAAGAAGTCCTGGCCCGGTTTGGCCGATTTGGCTGATACAACGGTGGCGAGCACAACGGTCTCGCCATAGGTAACCAGCACCGCACCGTCAGCCTGACGCGCGATTTTGCCGGTTTCGAGGATGAGAGGGCGGCCGCCCCACTCGATTTCCACTTTGTGGTGTTCGAACATTTCTTGTCCTTCATACACAGACACGCACCCCTTCGCGGGTGACGCGCTGTTTGGTTGATTAGAGTGCACTCATGTGCGGCCCTTTTGAACAAACCAAAGGCAAGACGACGAGATGTTTCATCGGGTGAAACAGCTGGCAATCCTGCCCAAAGGTCTCTTCGGATGACACCAAACCCTACGCCGGTGCCATCAAAAAAATGCGGCCAGCAAGTGCTGGCCGCACAGATGTTTTAGCGGCGCAGACCCAGCTCTTGGATAAGGGCTGTGTAGCGGCTTTCTTCTACGCCACGGACGTAGTCGAGAAGCTTGCGACGCTGTGAAACCATTTTCAAAAGACCGCGACGGGAGTGGTTATCCTTTTTGTGGTCTTTGAAGTGTTCAGTCAGGTTGTTGATGCGCTCGGTGAGCACCGCAACCTGAATTTCCGGAGATCCTGTGTCGCCCGGTTTAGTGGCGAATTTCTGGATCAGCTCTGCCTTGCGTTCAGCAGTAATCGACATCGTGTTTCCTTTCTTGAAATGAAGGTTGATGGGTCGCCAGTGCCGGGATGTCGTCCAGCAAAGGCCATGACGCAGACAATTAAATGAATGCTGGCCGCGCTATAGGCGAATTTGAGGGGAAAGGCAAATGGTTGGGATGGTGGGGCGTTGGGGGCAAATGTAAGGTTTGTGGATGAACCGCCAAACAAGACAGGGCGTGAAGCCATTCGCTTTTGCAACGGTTTATTGCTCCCTAATATTTCGGGGGCTTGGCTATCGCAAGAAAGTCGGCAATTCTTTCCTTTATGAATGGTTAAGATTAGGCTCTGGTGAGTTGAGGAAAGGGATGTAATTAATGACACAAGTGCCTGAGCGGGAGGGATATGTGTATGTTTTAGCCAATCCGTCTATGCCCGGACTACTAAAGATTGGCCGCACATTCAAAAATCCCGAAGGACGAGCTCGGGAACTGTCTGGCGCCACTGCTGCTGCCCAGCCGTTCAATTTAATCTACTACCGTCAGTTTTCTGATTGCGTCGCTGCAGAGGTGGCGTGCCACAAAGTGCTTGAGGATCGAGGTCTGCGCGAGAACAAACGGCGGGAATTCTTCCGGTGCGATTCAAAAGAAGCGATAGACCTAATCATCGCCATTGATGATGCGCTACAGTCATCGCTTGAACCAATAAATACCGAAACAACCTACAGTGATAGCGATCCCGCAGAGCACTACTTTTTACTAGGCTCGTCGCAACTTGATGGGTTCGATCCGGCCATCTATGAGTACCCCGACGAAGGCGTGAAGAATCTGGAGATAGCTGTTTCTCTCGGCAGCCTCGATGCTGCAGTAGCGTTGGTTCACCACAATCTGTCAGACTACATCATTTACGAAAATCGCCGCGCAAAGACCAAGTGCTTGAGGTTGATCCAAGACGTCGAACAACAGGAGCCCGCGCTTGCGCATGCGCTAGCAATGAATGTGTTTCGTTCGACGTTCGACGTTGGACTGGCACAATGCCGGGAAGGCGTGGGACAAGTTAGTGCATTGTGAGGTGAAGAGTAATCCCCAACTGTACACAATCTTAGTGTCGGTGGTTGATATTGTAATCGCTCACGGACAAAAGCGATTTTTGTCTGGCTGGGTGTTCGCGCTCGAGCAACACCAAGAGGGCTTCCTGAGGAGTCTGTTCGCCCTCAATCCCGAGCTGTCCCGATCGGCGATTGAATTTGCTGCTCTAAAGCGCTTCGGGAAGCAGGAAATAGCTCAAGCGAAAGCCGGTATTCGCTACCTTCATCAGTTTGTGCCCCGAACCTGAAATACGCACCCGGATTCGCACTGGTGCCAGCTACCAAAGCAAAGCGATGAGCCATTTGCCTCATCACATAATTGGTCGCCGCCTGCTACCGTTGCTAATCGATTTTGTGGAGGCCGTTGACATTTTGACTGCCTTAAATGCTGAAGCTATTGCTTTCAAAACCAGTCCATTTCGCGACGCTTTGAAGTCTCGAATGACCCCCAAGCCAACATCCAAACCCACACACCAACCACCTGTATCTCGCCTCGGCGCACCCCACAAAAAAGCCCGCACAAGGCGGGCTTTTTCAATCAGTGTTTTGAAACAGCTCAGAGCTTCGCGAAGCCTTCCGCGCCTTTCAGGACGCCTTTGCCGATCAGGGCGGCTAGTGCGATTTTGATGGCGTCGCCGAGGATGAACGGTGCCACACCGAATTGCCACGCTTTTTCAGCGCCGATCAGTGTGGAGAGGTAGCTATAGCCCAGTGCGAACAGCACCACGGTGCCGATAACCAAAGCGGCGATGGTGCCAACCCATGATTTTGTGATGCCTTTGTCTGCTGCAAAACCGACGATGGCCGCGCACGCGATAAAGCCCGCCAGAAAACCGCCGGTTGGGCCCATCATGTAAGGCAGGCCCGCATTGAAGCTGGCAAACACCGGCATGCCCGCAGCACCGGCTGCGAGATAAGCGACGACAGTTGCCACGCCAAGACGCAGGCCGAAGGTCAGGCCGATCAGCATCACAGCGAGTGTTTGCAGTGTCATCGGCACAGGGCCGCCGACGGCGACTTGTGACAGACCGGCGAGGAAAACAGCGCCACCAATTGCGAGGAGGGCCTGTTTGGAAAGGGATGCACCGGCGAGCGGGGCGAGGGTCTGCAATTTGGTGTTCATGACGTCAAATCTCCGATCATCTATGATGTCGCTTGTTCCGCAAGGGCTGGCACTTGTCAAGAATT
>JBAUIL010000183.1:0-1548 GCA_049682915.1 Ahrensia sp.
GGTTTAATCGCGACAAGGGTTTCGGCTTTCTATCGCGCGGTGAGGGGACTGAGGACATCTTCATTCATATGGAGACCCTGCGCCGTTTCGGATTGACCGAGCTGCGGCCCGGTCAGGTGGTCATCGCACGGTTTGGCCATGGCGAAAAAGGCCTTATGGCGGCGGAGATTTACCCAGATATCGGTGTTCAACCGATGGCGCCACATTGATACGCACAGTTTTAGTCGCACTGTTTTTTTGTCTGTGGGGCGCACAATCTGCTCTTGCCCAAGAGCCGATGCGGCTTCCGGTTGATGCTGTCGCTGCAAAAATCATGCGCGATGGCGAAACGCTTTCGACATTTGACATTGAAATTGCCAGAACTGTTGAGCAGCGATCCAACGGCTTGATGCACCGGCGTGACCTGCCTAGAGACCGGGGCATGCTGTTCGTTTTTGAAGACGATTCCATCCGCTATTTCTGGATGGAAAATACGCCAACGCCGTTGGATATCATTTATGCCGATTCGATGGGGCTGATCGTCCATATTGCTGCCAATACAACGCCGTTTTCGCGCGCGCCCATTTCTTCGCTGGAGCCGGCGCGGTATGCGCTCGAAATCCAAGCAGGGCTTTCCGCCTCATTAAATATCCGTGTCGGCGACACGATTGTGCACCCTGTTATCGGTGCGCAGTGAAAAAAAATGGCAAACGCGCAAACTTATCATTGCAGACATTGTAAAACGCATGCTAATCGCGCCTCACGATTTGTCGACGGAGCGTAGCGCAGCCTGGTAGCGCATCTGGTTTGGGACCAGAGGGTCGCAGGTTCGAATCCTGCCGCTCCGACCAAATTGTCTTTTTCGGCGACGATAATCCCGGAGGCTCATTATGCGGGCACGAATTTACAGCCCGGCCAAAACGGCCATGCAATCTGGAAAATCCAAAACGGGTCACTGGGTTTTGGAGTTTGATCAAGCTGAAGCCAAGCGCGTTGAGCCGCTGATGGGTTACACGTCTTCTTCCAATATGATGAGCCAAGTAAAGCTTCGCTTTAACTCAAAAGAAGAAGCCGTTGCCTACGCACAGAAAAATGGCATTGCAGCGCGCGTTGACGAGCCTAAAATCGCGCGGCGCCGCAAAGCGTCATACTCCGAGAATTTTGCCTTTTCCCGCCGGATTCCCTGGACACATTAATCGGGCTTGATTGTGCTGCCTTAAGCGGCCATCAAAGCGTTGTGCGGTCCCGTAGCTCAGTTGGATAGAGCAGGTGACTTCTAATCATCAGGTCGAGGGTTCGAATCCTTCCGGGATCGCCATCCATTTATTTTCTTGCCGAAAGTTTCAGTGTGAGCGATTTTCCGCCGTGCCCCGTTTGCCAATCACCCTATGTCTACGAAGATGTCAGCCTTTTGATATGTCCGGCATGTGGGCATGAATGGAACCCGGGTCAGGCGGAAGACGAGCCATCGCTTTACCGCGACGCCAATGGCACCGTGTTGACAGATGGCGACACGGTGACGGTGATCAAGGATTTGAAAATCAAGGGAACATCGCAAGTGGTCAAGGT
>JBAUIL010000184.1:0-9399 GCA_049682915.1 Ahrensia sp.
ATCTCTGAACCGGTGGCTGAAAAGCTGATGGCGCACATTCGCTGGTGGCAAGATTACGCGCAGCAGAATGGCGCTTCACTGGACAACAATCCAAGCCCGGGCAACAAGCTGGGCGGCATTACCACAATCCTCGAGAAATCGCTGGGTGCGGTTGCCAAGGCAGGGTCTACGCCGTTGCGCGGTGTTTATGATTACGCGGAGCGGGTGACTGAGCCGGGCTTCGTGTTCATGGACACACCCGGCTATGACCCTGTTTCGGCGACAGGACAAATTGCCGGTGGTGCGCAGCTTATTGTATTTACAACCGGGCGCGGCTCCGCTTTCGGCTCCAAGCCCAGCCCAACGATCAAGATCGCCAGTTCCGACCGGCTGTTTGCGAACATGGCCGACGACATGGATATCAACACTGGCGATATCGTGTCGGGTGGCGTCAGCCTTGCGCAAAAAGGCCAAGAGATTTTTGAACTCATCCGCGCAACTGCCTCCGGTCAAATCACCCACTCAGAAAGGCTGGGCTTGGGCGACAACGAATTCGTGCCCTGGCAAATCGGCGCAGTCATGTAACCGAACGGCAATCGAAGAGATGGATGGCCAGTCAATGGCGGAGAGTAGAGGACAAAGTCCGAACGCGGAGACAGCAAATAGGATTGGCGTGGCGGCTACTTGCAAAGAAATAATGGCGGACAGACAGGGATTCGAACCCTGGAGACGGTCACCCGCCTACACACTTTCCAGGCGTGCGCCTTCGACCACTCGGCCACCTGTCCGGATGAACGGCGCGCCGCGTCTGAGCGGCTGTCGTCGTCCAAGCGGGTGATTACCGTTGTTTGGGCGGGTGCGCAAGCATGAGGGGGCAATTTTTGACGTTTACTGTGTCGCCCTGGCGGCAATTGAAATGTGACCCCGAAGGGCGTAGGAACGTCCATCCGTGTTGCGTTCTGGACCGCCGTTTTTATGTTCCGTTTTTTGTTCCGCCTTTTTGCTCTGTTTCTGCTCGCATTTGCGCTCACCTATGTGGTGATTGATGCGTCGCGCAGTATTGCCGACTCAAAACTGGTTTTCACGGCGTTCGAAACCACGCTGTTTCAACTGATTCCAAACCAGTTCGAGCAATTTGCCGCATGGCGTGAAAATGGTTTGTCGCCAGTGATCAACGATATTGTCCTTGCAACGGCGTTCAAAGCACCCACATCATTGATTGCGGCAATATTGGCCCTTTTGTTTTATGGGATGAGCCGCAAAACCGGACGATCGAGCGGGCGTTTTTCACTGAACTGAATGCGCGGAGCTGTCCAAACACCAATTGGAGCCAGGCGATGTTTTTGAGCGAAATCTTCACCAACAAAACGAATATGGTGTCGCGCGAGCGTGCCTTGAAGGGCCGCGCGGTCGAGATTGACGTGCCTGCCGCGCATTTCGTCAACGGTAATCCGCTCAAGCCGCCTTTTCCCGAAGGGTTGGAAACGGCCTATTTCGCTATGGGCTGTTTTTGGGGTGTTGAGCGTATTTTCTGGAAAATGGACGGCGTCTACACCACGGCGGCGGGCTATCAGGGTGGCTACACGCCAAACCCAACCTATCAGGAAACCTGCACGGGCCTGACCGGCCATGCCGAAGTGGTGATGGTGGTGTTTGACCCGGCCATCGTCAGCTACATGGATTTGCTGAAGGCGTTTTTTGAAGAGCACGACCCCACCCAGGGCATGCGCCAGGGCAATGATGTCGGCACGGTTTATCGGTCCGCGATCTACACGACGGGGGCTTCCCAAATGGCGGCGGCGCTAGAGATGAAAGACGCCTATCAGGCCGCCTTGGTCGCGCGCGGCCTGTCGGCTAAAATTACCAGTGAGATCGCTGAGGCCGGGCCGTTCTACTACGCTGAACAATACCATCAGCAATATCTTGCCAAAAACCCGGGCGGCTATTGCGGCTTGGCGGGCACCGGTGTCAGTTGCCCGCTACCGTCTGGTTTGAGTATCGCTGACGCTAAGGAAGCCGATTGAGAGCTGCGCCGCGCGCGTGATATTTGGTCGCTTTATCGGCAAACCGGCGCATTTTTGGGGTGATTTTCAGGGCGGCGCGTGTAAGACTTATTGCCAAGGCGGCCTTGCCGCTTAAACCGCCCCATAAGGCGGATGGGTAAACTCCAACAACAGGGTAACACAATGAAGCGTATCGTACTTGGCCTGATGGCCGCAACGGCACTGTCATTTTCGGCACACGCCATGGAAGCCGGTCCGGCAATCGTTTACGATTTGGGCGGTAAATTCGATAAATCATTTAACGAAGCAGCGTTCACCGGCGCAGAAAAATTCAAGACCGATACGGGCACTGAATACCGCGAATTCGAAATTCAGAACGAAGCCCAGCGCGAGCAGGCTCTGCGCCGTTTTGCCCAGGATGGCCATTCACCGGTCATCATTGCGGGCTTCTCTGCCGCGCAAGCCGTTGACACGGTAGCCCAGGAATTCCCAGAAACAGAATTCGTCATCATCGACATGGTGGTTGATCAGCCAAACGTCCGTTCGGTTGTGTTCAAGGAGCAAGAAGGCTCATACCTTGCCGGTATTATGGCGGCCAAAGCCTCTGAAAGCGGCACCGTCGGCTTCGTCGGCGGCATGTCCATTCCGCTGATCTCACGTTTCTCCTGCGGCTATAAGGGCGGCGTGATGGCAGCCAATGCGGACGCACAATTCATTGAAAACTTCACCGGCGACACGCCGGCTGCCTGGAACGATCCGGTCAAGGGTGGTGAAATCACCAACGCCCAGATCGCGCAAGGCGCGGACGTTGTGTTTGCCGCGGCTGGCGGCACCGGTATCGGTGTGCTGCAAGCGGCAGCTGATGCGGGTAAGCTGGCGATTGGCGTTGATTCCAACCAGAACTATCTGCAGCCCGGTTCAGTCCTGACATCCATGCTCAAGCGCGTGGACGTTGCGGTGTATGATGCGATGAAAGACGGCATGGCGGACGCGGAATTTGAAAACGGCGTTGTCGTTCTCGGCCTTGCGGAAGATGGCGTTGGTGTTGCCATCGATGACAACAACAAAGACCTCGTCACCGACGACATGATGGCCGCGGTTGAGGAAGCCAAAGCTAAAATCATTGCTGGTGAAATTGTCGTGCACGATTTCATGAGCGATAATAATTGCCCTTACTAAGGGCGGTTCGCATTTGACACTTGGCCGCCGGTGCACACGCATCGGCGGCTTTTTTTTGGGGTAAGTGATGAAATCGACGGTTCGCATTGCATCGTTGCAAATGGCGCTGCACAGTTTTGAAGATGCCGACGGCCTGCTTGAGCGGCTGGCGCATTTTGCGCGTGCAGCCTCGGACTATGGCGCCGATTTTCTGTGTCTGCCGGAGCATTTGACGCTTCAAACGCTTTCAAGAACCACCGGTGCGCTCACCGCGCATGACGCCGTTGATCAGCTCACTGAGTTGACTGACTCATATAAAGACACATTGTCTTTTCTTGCCTCACAGCACCACATCAATATTGTTGGCGGCTCGCATCTGACGCGGGATGATGATGACTGTGTGCGCAATATCTGTTTTGTCGCGCATCGCGATGGATCGCTCGATCAGCAATCAAAAATTCACCCGACGCCCGATGAGCGGTCGGTCTGGCATGTGCAGGGCGGAGAAACCTGTGACGTGATCAACACCGATTGCGGACCCGTTGGTGTTACCATCTGTTATGATAGCGAGTTTCCCGAGCTTGGTCGCCACCTGGTTGATCAAGGCGCCAATATCATCTTTGTGCCTTACCTGACTGATACGGCGCACGGCCATTGGCGGGTCACCCATTCGTGCATGGCGCGCGCGATTGAAAATCAGAGCTATGTGGTTACGTCCGGCCTTACCGGTTCCATCCGCAATGTCACAAACCTCGATATCGCTTACGCCGCCTCGCGCATCATTACGCCGTGCGATATTCCGTTTACGCCCGATGGCATCGCCGCCCAAGCCGTGCCCGGCATTGAGCAGATGATCGTCGCTGATCTTGATATGGATAGACTGGCCTATGCGCGGGAAGCAGGTGCAGTGCAAAACCTTAAAGACCGGCGATCCGATTTGTATGAGGTGCGCTGGAAACGCTAGAGCAATTCCGGTTCGGGTTGCATCATCTAGAGTATCAGCAAACGCGTTTAAGCGCAGCGAACGGCAGCATTGCTGATTCAACCAAAACCGGAAATGCGTTAGCGCCGCAAGACCAGCGACCCATTGGCATATTCGAAGCCGCGCAACCGGTTCATAAAGCTCATGCCAATCAGCACGCCATCCAGCGCTTGGTCGTCCAGCACAATGGCTTCAACCTGATCAACACGGATCGAGCCGATGCGCACTGTGTTGAGTGTGGCCTTTGCCGCCCTGGTTTGGCCGTTGGCGGTATTGACGGTGTAGACGAAGTCAGCGTCCGACAGGCGGATGCCCGCGCGACTTGCTGTTGTCCTGTTGATGGCGATGGCAGAAGCACCAGTATCGATCATGCCGTCGACACGGGTGTTGTTGAGCTGAAACTCCGCCACATAATGGCCGCCACGATCACGCGCGATGCGCTCTGTGCCGGACAGTCGGGGAGCGCTTGCTTCCTGGGTGCTCACCTGTTGTTTGGCCGATTGCGACCGCGCAGCATCACGTGCGATCACGGCCGCATCGTGGACGGCCTCTCGGTTTTCAGAAAACACGGTTGGAAATGTGATCGCAGAAACGCCAAGTGACAACGCGGCAAACAGATAACGCAGCATAGCTAACCCCTTATGCGGGTCATGCTAATGGCTGTGAGTGAAACCGGCGTAAATACAGTGGGTCAAACTTGGTTTGTGCTTAACGAACCCTTGCGGCCTATTTGGTGCCATACATCCGGTCGCCCGCATCACCCAGACCCGGCACGATATAGCCTTTTTCGTTGAGATGACTGTCAATCGCGGCGGTCACAATCGGCACATCCGGATGCGCCTTGGTGAAATTATCAATACCCTCCGGCGCTGCCAGCAAGCAGACAAACCGCAGATTGGTCGCGCCGCGCTCTTTGAGTTTTTCCACGGCGGCAATCGCGGAATTGGCGGTTGCCAGCATCGGGTCCACCACGATGACCAGACGGTCGGCCAGCTTGGTGGGCGCTTTGAAATAGTATTCGATGGCTTCCAGCGTTTCATGGTCGCGGTATAGCCCGACATGGGCTACACGCGCCGACGGCACGAGATCCAACATGCCATCCAACAGGCCGTTACCGGCGCGCAACACAGATGCGAACACCAGTTTTTTGCCATCCAGCACCGGCGCATGCATCGTTTGCATCGGCGTCTTGATCGCCTCGGTGGTCATTGGCAATTCGCGGGTGACCTCGTAGCACAGCAACAGCGATATCTCGCGCAGCAGACGCCTGAAATCAGCCGTCGAAGTCTGCACCCGCCGCATCATGGTCAGTTTGTGCTGAACCAGCGGATGATTAACGACCAATACCTGTTGCATGATGTGCCTTTCGCGTCTGCGGTTTAAAACCACAATAAGCCAAGGCGGCCAGCGATCAAGCGCACGTCATGGTCACCCCATGACTTTTTGGCCACAAACCGAAAACTGTTTGGTGCCAATCAGTCGATCAGGCGGACGCCTTTTTCCATCGGTCCTATACCGTCAGGCACAGGCACTGTGGTCGCAGCATAATCCGCATTGAGAACCAGTGTCGGGCCTTCCTGAAGCCAAAGCCGTCCCGCGACGATGGCGGTGTAGGCGGATCTGTCAGCAACGGGCGCGTTGGCGTTGATGAGTAGCAGGCTTTTGGGTGTGTAGAACGTGCCAACCAAAACACGGGCCTCGTTTGAAGATATTCTATTGAGCCTGACTGCGGCTGGAAGATTGTTCAAATCAAACGGGTTAAAATTGAAACTGTGTGGAACCGCCGGATCTTCAAAAAACAGCAATCCGGCCAAAGGGCCTGTGCGGGGTGCGCTCAACTCAACTCTCGTCTCAGTATCAAATTCAAAAACGGAGTCGGCACCGGTCATATAGAAACCAACGTCATCACCGACGAATACGGTTTGTCCAGACACTTTTAAGGGCCCATCTTTGATAATGTATTCACCGCCGGCGAGATCAACACGAATCGCACCCTCGATGTCGATGCCGCCACAATACACACCAGGGTATAGGCGCTCATCGGCACGCACGACCTTGTTGACGTGGTCACATGCGCCAACTGTCGGCGTTGGGCGTGTTTCCAGCGGGTTGCCCATGGCTGGGCAGTCAAATTTTGGTCCAGGATCAATCTGATGGCCGCCTGTACTGCGCCCGAAGTAGAAGCCGCCGGCGGAGCAGACAACATTAGCCCGCACATAAGCACCCGTATCCACGCGAAAGCCATGACGATCACGGGAGTCGGAATAAATGCCACATTCCGGCGAGTCGATCCGTGATTGGTCATCGAGGTGAATAGCAGACTTGGCGCGGCGCTGAGGCTGCATTAGGCCGATAACGCAGACGTTTGCATCGGATATTGCCTGAGCTGTCGCCGTTGCATCAATGTAAGGCGTAGACTTGATATAGCCCATCAGCAAGTAGCCGAATTCGTTCTGCTGGACGTTCACCTGGACTTTGCGTTCTTGCTCATCGACGCTCACTTGCACCGAATATGAGCCACTTGTGAGACCGGCAGACTCCATGTTGGCTTTGACATAATCGCTGGCAACGGCGTGTGCGATGTCTCGATTCCAGCCTTGAATGATAGCCTGATTTGTCGCTGCCAATGCAGCGCTGTCAGCAGCTGCTTGCAGGTTGGTCGATATGCTGCGGTAGATCGAATAGTCGATCATGCCGCCCGCTCCAGCAAACACGACCGGCGCGGCTATCGCAGCGATGAGCGCGAAGTTACCCGAGCGTTGTTTTATAAATCGACCAATCATAAATTGCTCCTACATATCGCCTCTTTCTACAGGCTACCCCTTAAATTAAGGTGTATGAGCATTCAGCTTGTTTTTCGCTTGGATTCACAGACTGTTAGGCTTACCGGCGCTCACGTTTAAATCTGTTTGAGCAATGCTTGTTTTTGTTGTTCTGGAATGAACCCGGCCGTAATTGCCGTGCTGGTACATTGGCGCAGTATCGCGTCGTCCACTTTAAAAAACTGCTTGGCAATGTCGTATTCACGCGCAAGCGATGTATTGAAATGGGGCGGATCGTCAGAATTGAGCGTAACCGCAATACCCGCTTCCATCAGGCGGCGGAACGGATGCGCATCAAAGCTCTGATAGACGCCAAGCGCAATATTGGAGCCGGGGCAGCATTCCAACACGATATTTTGGCGCGCTAATGTCTCGACAACGTTTTCGTCTTCAATGGCCCGCACGCCATGGCCAATGCGTGTCGGGCGCAGCCATTCCAACGCGTCGGCAACGCTTTGTGCACCAGCCAGTTCGCCCGCGTGCACCGTAATGCCCAATCCCGCGCCGCGTGCCAGATCGAACGCAGCGGTAAAATCGCGCGGGTGATGCATACGCTCATCGCCCGCCATGCCCCAACCGGTCACCAGCGGGTGCGGGTTATCGACGATGGTGCGTGCCGCGCCCATGACAGCGTCAGGTCCTTCGTGGCGCAAGCCGGTCGCAATCATCCGGGCGATGATGCCGAAATCGCGCTCGGCGCGCTCAATCCCCGTTGCCAGCCCTTCAATATAGTCCGTTGCACTCAGGCCGGTGCGGATGGCATGATCCGTCGAGATGAAAAACTCTGAATAGATGGTGCCGTTTGCTGCCAAGTCGGACAGATAGGCATAGGCCAGCGCTTCATAATCGGCGCGGGTTCGAAACAGGGCGGCAATCGTGTCATAGACTTTCAGGAATTGCGTAAAATCCGACCAGACATAGGCACCATCGCGCACAATCGCGCTGATATCGACGCCATGTTTCTGCGCCTGAACAAGCGCCAATGATGGCGGGGCAGCCCCCTCAATGTGGCAATGAATTTCAGCTTTCAGTACTTTGTGTGTCTCAAAATGCATGGTCGCGGCCTTCTCAGGAAGCTATCCGGATAAAAAGACGCATCGCGCAAAGCCTTGCACGGCGTGACATTTTTCCTGCATAGGCTATCTCAATAATGAGTGCCAGCACATTGGCGCTTGAGCACACGCAAGAGGCAGACCATGTCAACAACCCGCACCGGCACTGATGAT
Organism: Ahrensia sp.; assembly: GCA_049682915.1. Taxonomy (GTDB): domain Bacteria; phylum Pseudomonadota; class Alphaproteobacteria; order Rhizobiales; family Rhizobiaceae; genus JBCDLI01. The sequence continues at coordinate 8,171 of JBAUIL010000184.1, forward strand.
GCGATGAAACGCTCTTTTGGCTTTCGCGAGGTCGGCGACGGTGAAAAGCAGGCGCATGTTAATGATGTGTTTCACAAGGTCGCCCAACGCTATGATGTGATGAATGATCTGATGTCGGCGGGTATGCACCGGCTGTGGAAAGACGCGATGGTGTCGACGCTGGCACCCGCCAAGCGCGGTGATTGGAAATCGCTGGATGTTGCCGGTGGCACCGGCGATGTCGCCTTTCGCATTGTCGAGCGCTCGCAACGCAATGCCCATGTCACCGTGCTGGATATCAATGGCTCCATGCTGGGTGTGGGTGCCGAGCGCGCAGCAAAAAAAGGCCTAAGCGACAATGTCGATTTTGTTGAGGCCAACGCTGAAGAACTGCCGTTCGACGACAAAAGCTTTGACGCCTACACGATTGCTTTCGGTATTCGCAATGTGCCCGACATCGACAAGGCGCTGCGCGAAGCCTATCGCGTGTTGAAACGCGGTGGCCGCCTGCTGGTGTTGGAATTTTCCGAAGTTGATGTGCCGGGCCTCGAGCAATTCTACGATGCCTGGTCTTTCAACGTCATACCGCGCGTCGGCAAGGCCGTGACCGGTGACGGGGACCCGTATCAGTATCTGGTTGAATCCATCCGCAAATTTCCGCGCCAGCAGGATTTCGCCAAGATGATTGAGAAGGCAGGTTTTGCGAAAGTTACCTACCGCAATTACACCGGCGGCATCGCGGCCCTTCATTCCGGTTGGAAGATTTAACCCATGGCCTCTGTCTTTGCCGGTTTGCGCTTGGTCAATGCCGCATGGGTGCTCGCCCGTGAAGGCGTCATTGCTGCCATGCCGCGCGAAGGCCTGTCCGGCCCTGCGCTGACCGCGCACAAGATCTGCACGTTTCTGGCCAAAAAGCGCAGCGAGGACCGCAGCCACGTTGACCGCATGACGGCAGCTGTCGCGCGGCTAGGCCCTTCTTACGCCAAGCTCGGCCAGTTTCTGGCAACCCGTCCCGATATTATCGGCCTGGATATGGCGATTGATCTGGCATACCTGCAAGACCAGATGGCCTCGTTTCCCAATGAGCAAAGCTATGCGCGGATCAAGGATTCGCTCGGCCTGCCGGTTGAGGCGCTGTATGATCGTATCGATGATCCGGTGGCCGCGGCCTCCATTGCGCAGGTGCATCCGGCCTGGGTGAAAAATCCAGACGGCACCGAGCGCAAGGTTGCCGTCAAAGTCGTTCGCCC
>JBAUIL010000185.1:0-10898 GCA_049682915.1 Ahrensia sp.
CCGCTGCATCGAGTACCACAAAGTCTGCTTCCGACCCGGCTTCCAATGTGCCGATCTTATCGGCCATGCCCAGCGCCTGCGCATTGCCCAAAGTTGCCTGCCAGAAACTGTGCAGCGGATGCCAGCGTTGACCCTGCAGGTTGAGCACCTTGTAGCCCTCGCCCAGTGTCGCAAGCATCGACCAGGACGTGCCACCGCCAATGTCGGTAGCAATCGCCGTGCGCACACCCGCTTGCGCCAAGCGCTCACGGTCAAAAAGTCCACTGCCCAAAAACGTATTGGATGTGGGGCAAAACACCGCGACCGCGCCGGTTTCAGCCATCCGCGCCGTCTCACGGTCACTGAGGTGAATCGAGTGCCCCATCAGCGCTTTGTCGGTCAAAAGCCCGTAGCGATCATAGACATCGGTATAATCTTTCGCCCACGGGTAAAGCGCCATCACGGTTTCGATTTCGGCGTGATTTTCCGACAGATGTGTCTGGACCAAACAATCGGGATAAGCCGCAGCCAGCGCACCGGATGCCTCCATTTGCGCCTCCGTCGAGGTCAACGCGAAGCGCGGTGTGATTGCGACCGATACGCGGCCCTTGCCATGAAAATTCTCAATCAGCGAAATCGTGTCATCATAGCCGGTCTGCGCGGTGTCCAGCAGCGCATCGGGCGCGTTGCGGTCCATCATCACCTTGCCGGTAATCAACCGCACATTGCGCGCCAGTGCAGCCCCCAAAAGCGCGGACGCAGACACCGCGTGCACGCTGGCAAAAGCCACCGCCGTGGTTGTGCCGTGCTGCAACAGCATGTCGATGAAACGATCCGCCATGGCCCCCGCAAAATTCGGGTCACCATAGCGCTGCTCTTCAATGAAAGTGTAGTTGTTGAGCCATTCCAATAACGAGCCAGCATAGGACGCGATGACCTGCGATTGCGGAAAGTGTAGATGCGGATCGATGAAACCCGGCATGAGCAGATGCGGCCGGTGGTCGAAACGCTCAGCGCGCACAAATTCGTCAGGCAAATCCGCCCATGCGCCCGACCACGCAATCAACCCGTCACGGCACACCAGCGCGCCGTCTTCCTCATAGCGGTAGCTGTCTTTGTCGCGGCCATCGGCAGGCGCACGCACAAACCACAACAACCGCCCGCGGTGAAGCGTTACGGCACCAGCCATTGGCCCCTCCATCCGTTGGCGCTGTCAAAAAGGGCGCGATAATGCTGCACGGGCGTCAGGCACAGTGTTTCAATGCGCTTCAAATCGCACTCAATGACGGCAAACCGGTCCGCTGACGGCTCAACGGCAAACGCGTCCGCCCCATTGATCGGCGTGCCGGGCGCGGGGACCGCGCCATAAGCTGCGCGCGACCCTTCCGGCACTTTGTGCCAAGCCGCTTCAGCATCAGCACCCGTGATGATCCGCGCAAGCGCGCTGATCCGCAGCTGCAAATTGCAGCTGTCGTCCCACACATGCAACGAGATATCCGGTTGCTGCTCAATTTCCGCAATCTTGGCCGACAGCCGGTCGGTGTGAAATGTCAGCGTTGCATCGCTGCGGTTTGCGGCGCGCAAGACAATGGTGCGCATCGCGGCACGCCCCTGCACATCCACCGTGGCCAAGGTCGGGTGCCGCATGGCGCTGCGCCGGTCTTTCACCCCGCGCGACAACCGGTGCCAAACCTCATCCAGCGTCGCCTCAAGCGATGTCGCAAAGCGCAGATGTGGCAGAAGCTCAGCGTCAGACATGGAGCTGCCCTTTGGCCACCTGCACCGCATTGCCACCCAGCCGCACCGCCTGCATGACACCGCCGTGCGCGGTCACTTCCAGCCTTATGCGCGATGGTCGGCCCATCTCCATGCCCTGCTCTATCCAATATTCATTGGGCCCAACGGCAAAGCCATCAAACACGCCGATGGCCCCGGCAAACGCCGCAACGGCAGAACCTGTCGCCGGATCTTCGTCGATGCCCATATGGGGCGCAAACATGCGGGCATGAAAATGCGTATGGGCACCAATCGTCTCGCGGCAATACACAAATGCTTCCACCGGCTCGCCATTTAAATCCGGCAATGCGACAGCCAGCAACGCGCTGTTGACGCTGATGCGCTGCATTGCATCCAGACCCGATAGTGGAATGAAAGCGAATGCATTGCCGGCTGTCCACACCGTGGTGTGATGATTTTCAAATTGCAGATCAAGCGGAGCCAGCCCCAGTGCTGCCGCCAAAGCATCGCGGTCGATATCGCAGTCAACCTGCTGCGGCAGTTTGGGCGCATCAAACTCGGCATAGGCATATTCGGCTTGGGTAACCACGCAGCGCACATCGCCGACTTTTTCTTCAATAATGACGAGCCGGTTACCCCCTGTAGCCTCACGCGCCATCAGGGCGATAGCGCCGCCAATGGTGGGATGGCCCGCAAAGGGCAATTCACGCGCGGGCGTAAATATGCGGAACCGCGCAGTGTGCGCGCCGTTGTCCGGCGCAACAACGAATACGGTTTCTGACAGGTTGAATTCTTTGGCGATGGCCTGCATCTGTTGGCTTGAAAGCGCGTCCGCGTCAAACACCACGGCCAGCGGATTGCCCGCAAAGGCCGTGGTCGTAAATACATCGTAGATCACATAGTCCAAGGCCATTCAGCATCTCCCCACGCGGTGACTTTGGCGCAGCACGTGGCAAAGCGCTAGCCCATTTCAGCCAGAACATGTTCGGCCAGCATACGCGCGAAGGGCCGCAAGATTTGTGCATCGTCAACGCTGCGGATGGGCACCAGCCGTGCCAATTCATCATCGCCCCCTTCCGCCTGGTAGCTGCGAAACCGTTCGTTCAGCGCATCAAAAGTCATCGGCAAATGACACGGGATCGCCACGTGCCATGTGTCATCATGGGAAACACCAATCCAACGCGGCTGAAAGTCTGAAACCGTAAGATCAAGCCCCAATTCTTCGCGGATTTCGCGGCGCACATTGAACATGGTGTCGAGCTTGTTATCGATCACATCCTGCGGATCAAAGGAGCCGGCGGGGAAATAGATGTGACCGGCATTGGCCGTATGGCCCGCCATCTCCATGGCAACGATTACGCCGTCCGATGTGATTGCCAGCGAGGTGCCCGTGATATGGGTCACATCGTGATCGTGGCCCCGGTTCACGCGGCGGTGGTAGAGAAATGTTGCAAAATCTGTCGGGTGCGCTTCACCGCGCAATACACCGCCATCCAACTGCACGCCGGTAAACAGAAAAAACGGCCCGTTCCAGAGATTGGGATTATCCGCCAATTGTGTGTTCCAATGCGCAGCGATGGCCGCACGATGCGCAACCTCAAACGACAGAGGCGTGTCCACGACGGGAAGATCGGTGCTTATGGGCGTTACAATCATGGGGCGTTGTCTCTCATGCGTATGAAACCCAAGATAGCAGCCAATCGTAACGACATTATTTATGACATTGGTTTGATCCAGATCAGCAAATGGAGCCTGAAACCGCTATATTCATATATTCCACAATATGAATGTAATTGGAGATTACCATGCTTTCTCAGAGCGATACCCACCCCCAGTGGCAACCGCTGCATTTTCTCGCGTCGCTCGGCGCGGGCGGCCTCGTTGTCACGTTCTTCATGTATATCATGTGGATGACCCCACATGCGGGCCAGCCAATTCCCTCTTTCAGCACCCTGCGCGATGCATTCTTGCAAGGCGATCTGCTGATGCAGGCGCTGATAGTCCTGTCGGTCACCGGCATCGCAGTGTTTAGCGTCATGCACTATTGGCTGTTGGGCTGGAACATCAAGCGGTTCAGCCAATGGGCGCCCAGCGAACAGGCATCCGCCATGCGCGCTGGCAATGCGGGCTCATCCATCATGGCCGCACCGCTGACATTTGCCATGGCCGTCAATGTCGGCTTTATCGTTGGTGCCGTTTTCGTGCCCGGCTTGTGGCAAGTGGCGGAATATTTGTTCCCGCTGGCCCTGGTCGCCTTCGGTGCAATCGGTGTTTATGCGCTGCGCATTTTCGGCCGCTTCATGACTGACCGTCTGGTGGAAGGTGGCTTTGACTGCGCCAAGAACAACTCGCTTGCGCAAATGCTGTCCGTATTTGCTTTCGCCATGGTTGGTGTTGGCTTTTCCGCTGGTGCAGCAATGAGCCAAAATCAGATCACGAGCATTGTTGGCTTTGCCGGTGCCAGCCTGTTCATCACCACCGCGATCCTGTTTGGCGCGTTGTTCTTTGTCATGGGCATGCGCTCGATGTTTGAAAACAAGGCCAACCCTGAAACCGTCCCGACATTGTGGGTTGTCATCCCGTTTGTCACCGTTGTCGGTATTGCGCTGTACCGCATGAACATGGCGCTGGAGCACAATTTCGGTGTTGAATGGGAAGCAGGTTCGCGCTTCTTCTTCCTGATCACGCTGTTTTCGATCCAGTTGATCATGGCGTTTGTCGGCTATGGCGTCATCCGCCGCACGCGCTATTTCGCAACCTATGTCTATGGGCCCGAAAAATCCGCTGGCGCCTTTGCCTTGATCTGCCCCGGCGTTGCGCTGTTTGTGTTCGCCAACTTCGTTATCAACCCAGGCCTCGTTGGCTTGGGCGTGCTGGCAAAATTTTCGCTTGCCTACTTTGCCCTCTACGCCCCGCTGGTCGCGCTGCAACTCTTTACGATCATTGTGTTTCTGAAACTGACAACAAAGCTGATTTCCGGCAACCAAGCGCCGCAAGCCACCTTGTCGGCAGCGGAGTAAACCACACCGCGCGGACCGCTCATCCCAGCGCAAACAACAAAAAGCCGCGGCAGTGCAAAACTGCCGCGGCTTAATTTTTTGCAACGAAATAATCGGCGTCACAAAGTGCAATTGGTTGCGGTATTAAATACTAAAAATTGGCGTCAATCTCTTGCCAAAAGGAAATCGCCTCAACCCCTCGTAGCCGAGCGTTGTGACACAACGCACCATCATCGCTTATCAAGACCGCCCCCTTTTCTTCGGCTGCGCTGATCTGCGCCACGTCCGACAAACCCAGTCTTTGGAGCTCTTGGAAATGTGTCAGTTGGACCGCCGGCACATGGACCTCAACAAATTCGGCAAGAAAACGAACCGACTCACTGAAGACGCGGTCATGATCCGTATCGAAGTCGCGCTTCTTCTCCCCAATCATGTTCCAGAATTCTGCCAGAGTATGCGGGGTCACAATCACCTGTCCGCGGGGTTCTAGCAGTTGAATAAGATTGTAAAAGAAGTCCTCATTGTATTTTTCCAAACGCTTTGATTTCGAAATGAGGTCTGCACCTGCCGTGCCGACAATCAGCAAGAGAAGCAAATTGGCATCAAGTACGACCGGCTTCATTCCGCTGCAATTGCACTTTCAGCATCCGAAATTCGAACCATCTCACCACTATTTTTATCCACCCAAACAACCTTAAATACCCTCACTTCAATCTCGCGAGAACTCAGCTTGTCGAGGGTCCCCACTATGCTGGTCCCTAAATCGGGGCGCGACTGGCGCCTTATAAATGATATTGTAATGTTCCAAGTTCCGTGTTTGCGATCTAACTCTACACCTTCAAGTAATACATCACGCATACCTTCGGCTTCGAAGGTATCCCTAACATGCTGCTTTGCTTTGCTGATCGCGTCCTGGACACTTAACATGCTATTTCTCGCATTAGACATATTTTCAGCATAGACCGGCTCGCGCGATCTGAAAACAAAAAATGGCCGCAACGTTTCCGCTGCGGCCTTCGACAGGTTGCTCGTTTCACAAAGCGAAAATCAGTTCTTCGTTTTATCAACCAGCTTGTTGGAACCGATCCAAGGCATCATGGCGCGCAGGCGCTCACCGACTTCTTCGATCTGATGGGCATCGTTGAGGCGGCGTGTCGCTTTGAACTTCGCGGCACCGGCACGGTATTCCTGCATCCAGTCGGATGTGAACTTGCCGTTTTGGATGTCTTCCAGCACGCGCTTCATTTCCGCTTTGGTTTCAGCTGTCACGATACGTGGACCAGTGACATACTCACCCCACTCGGCTGTGTTGGAGATGGAGTAGTTCATGTTGGCGATGCCGCCTTCATAGATCAGATCCACGATCAGCTTCACTTCGTGCAAGCACTCAAAGTATGCCATTTCCGGTGCGTAGCCCGCTTCAACCAGCGTTTCAAAACCGGCACGGATCAGCTCAACCAAGCCGCCGCACAACACGGCCTGCTCACCGAACAGATCCGTCTCGCACTCTTCCTTGAACGTTGTTTCAATGATGCCGGAGCGACCGCCGCCAACGCCACAAGCGTATGAAAGGCCAAGGTCATGCGCGTTACCGGATGCATCGTGATGGATCGCGATCAGGCATGGCACACCGCCGCCTTTGACAAATTCACCGCGCACTGTGTGCCCCGGGCCCTTTGGCGCGATCATCAACACGTCAACGGTGTCTTTTGGTTCGATCAGGCCATAATGGACGTTGAGGCCATGGGCAAAAGCAATGGCTGCACCGTCACGGATGTTGGCAGCAATGTCGTCTTTGTAGATGTCAGCTTGCAGTTCGTCCGGTGCTGCCATCATCATCAGGTCAGCCCATGCTGCGCCTTCGGCAACAGTCATCACTGTGAAACCGTCCGCTTCCGCTTTCAGCGCGGTTGTTGAACCGGCACGCAGCGCAATGCGCACATCACCATGGCCTGAATCTTTCAGGTTCATCGCATGGGCGCGGCCCTGTGAACCATAGCCGATGATGAGCACGTTCTTTGATTTGATGAGGTTCAGATCCGCATCGCGATCGTAATATACACGCATGACTTTTCTCCCGTCGTGTGGTGTTTGAGGTGGTTGGATTAGTGGTTGGTTTGACTGCCATAGAGCGCAAAAAACGCGTCAATGGCTTTGTTGACATGGGCTTTGCGCATGTTGGGCTGCGTCAAAAACGATACCTGTTCACCCAGCAGGCTGCGCACATGGCCATCGGCAACAATGAGCCCGTACAATGTATGGAAAGCGTCGTTGACATCATCAAAGCGCACATGCCCTGCCAGCTTTGCGCGGTCCAGCAGAGCCGTCGCCCGCGCGCGCACAGAACTGCGCCCCCGCGCGATCAACAAGCTGCCAAGCGCGGAGCCTTCGGCACTGGCTTGGCCAATGGCCAACCGGTTAAGCGCCATGGATGTCGGGCCCGACAAAACCGTCAGCAGATCGACACCAAAGCTTTGAAAATCGGAAACATAAGCCTCAAGCGGCCTCAATACCGTGTCTGAACCGGCAGGAACGCGCACTTTCGAAGCCTGATATGTAATCATCGCGGCGAGAATACCATCGCGGTCGCCGAACCACTTATAGAGGCTTTCTTTGGAACAGTTAGCCGCGCGCGCAATGCGCGCTGTGGTAATTGCCTTTTCGCCACCGGCAACCAGAAGCGCCAAGGCCGCATCCAACACAGCCTCCTGGCGTTCGGTAAATGGCTCTTCGCCACCCATGGTGATGTGTTTATTCATAGTGCGCCCTCAATGAGCGCTGCATGTACCGTACCGTTCGGTACGTGTCAATCCAATGAATCGCCCTGGTGATGCTTTGAGGCGTTTAATTCATGCGCCTGGGCCGACCACCAGAAATCTAGCGCTTATCGCTCAGCGCTGCGCCAACGTCTGAATTGCCTTGCAGTGATTTCGCCCGCTGATCGGCAATGATTTTACCCGCCCGTCCACGGATAACGACCTGTTGGTCGCGGTTGTGGCTGTGCAAAACAGCGCGGTCGAGCCGCCCTTCTTTGAGTTTTCGCTGAAATAAAAATTTGAGCATCGTTAAACCCTTTCGGGTTCAAACTACCGAGCCTGTGTAAAAACACCCCAAAACAATCACTTCAAATGCAACGCATTCAAAAAACGCTGCACCGCGATACCATACCCATGTTCCAATGCTTCGGCGGTCAAACCATGACCGATAGACACTTCTGCGAGATCCGGCACACGCGCAACCAGCGCCGGCACATTCTCCACCGTCAGGTCGTGACCGGCATTGACGCCAAGGCCCGCAGTTCGGGCATGGTCAGCGGCAGCACCCAATAATTCAACCTGGTGTGCGGCGGCCTTTGCATCATCAAAACAAGCCCCGTAAGGGCCGGTGAACAGCTCTACCCGGTCCGCGCCGGTCGCCTTTGCATGCCCAATCATCGCCGCATCGGCATCGGGATCACAAAACAGCGACACCCGCATGCCGCCCGCTTTCAGCCGCTGCACGCAATCGCGCAGAAAATTGCCCTGCCCGGCAAAGTCCCAACCATGGTCCGATGTCGCCTGCGCCGGATCATCCGGCACCAGCGTCACCTGCTCGGGCTCACTGACTTCACACAAAGCGAGAAAGTCGTCACTGGGGTAGCCTTCAATGTTGAATTCCGCTTCCGGAAACTCATCATCAATCAACGCCCGCAGATCCGGCAAATCGCTGAAACGCACATGGCGCTCGTCGGGGCGTGGGTGGACGGTCAAGCCGTGCGCACCGGCAGCCAAGGCAATCCGCCCCATATTGACTACACTGGGCCAAGGCAAATCGCGCCTGTTGCGAAGCAAGGCAACCGCATTGAGATTTACCGATAATTTGACAGCCATAGCCTGCTCCCCACCCGTTAGCGCCGTTAGATAGAACGTAATCCGGTGGCCCGCCACCCACTTCCTTGTCAGCGTGACAATGCAGCGCTTCATCACGGTTGATGCAAGCCGATATTCACCCGGCTCTAAACATGCAAAACTATTTCAATTATTGATTCTGCCTCCGGAATAGCCACAACAACGTGCCAAACAAACTAACATTACTCGATTCAATCTCCCGCAACGGCAGTGCACAAAAGCCGAACGAGGACGCTTTCGGCTTTCATGACCATGCCGCTTTCGTTATCGACGGCGCAACGTGCCTCGGCGACAATATCGTCACCGGCGAGATTGGCAGCGATGCGGCATGGCTGGCGGAATTTTGCCGGGTGCATTTTCTGGAAATGTTGGCCGATGACGAGACAACCAAAGAGATCATCGCCAAAACCAACGCTTTGGTCGGCCATCTGATCAGCTATCTCACAGCCAAAGATCAGCCCCCCGCCTGGCAATTGCCGGTGGCAAGTTTTCAGATGCTGCGCTTGGTCGATAATCAACTTGTTTCGTACGGCTTGGGCGACTGCGTTGCCTATGTCGAAGGCGCAGAAAACACCGTTCAAACCATAAGCCCGATGGGCGACCACGGTGCCGAAGAAATGAGCCGGGCCCGCGAGGCCATCCTGCGCGCCGGTGGCTTGAATACGGAAACATCACTGCTCGACGACAAACCATTGTTAGAAATAGAGCGCGCCTTGCGCGGCACCTACAACACCCCCGGCGGCCCCCTTTGGACGCTGGGCACTGCACCCGATGCGGCCCACCACATCCATGAGCAACCAGCGCCAACAGAAAATGGCACCATCGCCTTGATCTGCACCGACGGCTTCTCGGCGCTGGTCGACAAATACCAGCGCTACACGCCTGCCAACCTGCTGCAAAAAGCCAAGGCTGACGGCCTACAAGCACTGGCCGATGAACTGCGCCATATTGAGCAAGTGGAAGACCCAGACGGCCACCACTACCCCCGCCTAAAAGCCAGCGACGATGCGACCGCGGTACTGGTGAGGATTGGCGGCTGACTATTTCACAATCGTGATTTTTTCAGCCGCGCGGGTAATCGCCGTATACAGCCAACGGTCGCGCATATCGCGGAAGGCATAGCTTTCGTCAAACAGCACAACATTGTCCCATTGCGAGCCCTGCGCCTTGTGCGTGGTCAGCGCGTAACCGTAATCAAAATCGTCAAACCGCTTTTTCAATTGCCACGGAATCTCTTCGTCCGGCGCGTCAAAGGCTGCCTTGAGCAATTTGATCTTTGCGACCCCGCGGTCGGTGTCACCATCATCGGGCGAGACCAGCAGATTGACGCCGGGCTTCGCGCTTTCCTTGGATGATGTCATCACCTTCCACAGCGACCCGTTGAGCAGCCCTTTTGCCGGGTCGTTGCGCAAACACACCAGCTTGTCGCCCGCTTGCGGGTAGGCGGCGGTGAAGTTGAGCAACTCACGCAGGCGCTGATTGTAACGGCGTCGGGTGCGGTTAATGCCAACCAGCACCTGATCCGCCGCCGTGACCGTCTCGGTGTCAATCTGCGCTTTGGAGATAATCTTGGCGGTGTCGCCGAAATCGCCATACATCAATTCGCGGCCCGCGCGCACATCCATAGCCAGTTTGATGATCGGGTTTTCCGCCGCCTGGCGGTGAATTTCCGTCAGCAGAAAATCCGGTTCCTGCTCGGTGAAAAACCCACCCCCTGAAACCGGCGGCAACTGGCCCGGATCACCCAGCACCAGCACCGGTGTGCCGAAGCTCAGCAGATCACGGCCCAGATCCTCATCGACCATCGAGCATTCATCGACGATGATCAGCTTGGCTTTGGCGACATCGGACTGGCGGTTGATGGCAAACATCGGCGCCATGCCTTTTTTGCCGGTCAACTCGTTTTCCACTTCTTCCTCGCCGCGCGGGCGGTAGATCAGCGAATGGATGGTCTTGGCGTTGGAAGCACCCTTGCCGCGCATCACCTGCGCCGCCTTGCCGGTAAAGGCGGCAAACTGCACGTCACCGTCCACGCCTTCAGCAAAATGCCGCGCCAGCGTCGTTTTACCGGTACCGGCATAACCAAACAGCCGGAAAACCTGACTATCATTGCGCTGCAACCACGCGGCCACCGCGTTCAGCGCATCATCTTGTTGTGGCGAGAATTTCATGGGTTGAGCGTTAGCGGATTCGGCCCTGCCTGAAAACGACAAACATCAGAACAGACATTCAGCGCGCAGCGACCGCATGGGAGAGCGTTGCACCGAACTCAAAGTAAAGTGACTTCAAGCCGGTG
>JBAUIL010000186.1:0-1946 GCA_049682915.1 Ahrensia sp.
CGTGGCGTTGGCGTGCGTGGTATTGCCGGTGGCAATGATTATTTGCACACGGCCAACAAAAATACTGTTTCATTCGCGATGATTGAAACGCGTGAAGCATTGGCCGTGGTCGATGATATACTGGCCGTGGACGGCATTGATGGCGTGTTTGTTGGCCCGGCAGATTTTTCAATCGCGTGGACGGGCGGTGCGGCACTTAACCCGCAACTAGACGACATGATGGGGGCAGTGGCCGACATTGCCGCAAAAGCGAAGGCGCGTGGCAAACATGCGGGCATTTTCGCCATGAACCCCGCAGATACCCCGAAATATAAGGCAATGGGCTACCGTTTTATCGCCGTGGGCTTCGACACGGGTGTCGTTGCCAAGGGTGCGCAGGCCATCTTGGCGGCTGCCAAGGGTGAGGCGGACACCAGTGCGATCAAAGGCGGCTACTAGGTCCTGACCCTAGAGCATTTCCCTAAAGCCGCTTCATGAATTCCGCAAAGACCATCAGCCCTTCAGGCCATGGACCATGGCCGGATTCAGCGTTGATGTGACCCGATTCGCCCGCATCAACCAGAAACGCGCCCCAATCCTGGGCGGTGGCTTCTGCCGCCTCATAGCTGCCAAACGGATCGTTGCGGCTGGCGACTACAAAGGATGGCATGGCAAAAGGTTTGGTCGGATAGGGACCAAAGGTCATGAGATGCTTTGGCCGGATGTCCGGATTTGTGACTTCTGGCGGGGCGACGAAAAATCCGCCGACGATCTTGTTTCGCTCGTTGGCTTCCAGCGCATCATGATAGGCGTGCACGGAGGCCGCGACACCGAGTGAGTGGGCAATAATCACAATGGGCCCGTCGGTCTGCTTGACCGCCGCAGCAATATTGGAAACCCAATCGTCGCGCACGGGCTTTGACCATTGTTCCTGCTCAACACGTTGCGTGTTTGGCATTTTTTCCTGCCAGCGGCTCTGCCAATGGTCCGGGCCGGAATTGGTGTAGCCGGGCACAATAAGAATATTTGCGTCGCGAATTTTCATGCGCCGCAGGTGGGCTTTGTGTGGTGACTTGTCAATGCTTGCGTTGGGCTTTGATTTTGGCTTGCCGCGCGCCGAAAATGGCAATGGCCAGTCCGCACAGCACGATGGCGGACGCGATGCCGGTTTGCCAGGTCAGCACTTCGCCGAACGCGAGCGAGGTGGAACCGATGCCGAATATCGGGATCAGCAGCGCAAAGGGCATGACGCGCGGGGCGGGGTGCTTATTGAGCAGCCCGACCCACAGCGTGAACGCGATAATCTGTGTGATAACAGCCAGAAAGACGATTGAGGCGAGCGTCGTGGCCGAGGGCATATGCGGCGGCAACGCGAAACTGGTGCCCTCGATGAGAGACGAGATGACGAAAAGCGGAAGCGCGCCAAACAGGCTGGACCACACAACATAGCCAAGTGTTTCGTCGGGGTTGAGCTTTGCCCGCTTGGCGATAATGTTTGCAACCGCCCACGCAAAGGCGGAAGCGACAACCATCATGAAGGGAAGCGCCGGTATAGCGGTGTCGCTGGTCGCCAAAAATGCGATCCCGGCAAATCCGATGATCGTGCCAATGATTTGCTGCCTGGAAGGTGTTTCACCGAAAATAAGCACCGCCAATGCAATGGTGAAAAATACCTGCAATTGCACGATCAACGAGGCTAGCCCGGCGGGCATGCCCATGGCGATTGCTGTAAAAGCCAAACCAAACATAACCGTGCCTTGCATGAAGCCATAGGCGGCCAGCGGCAGGAACGGCACTGCTGGGCGCTTGATGAAAAAGATCAAAGGCACGGCAGCAAAGAAAAAGCGGTAGCCGGTCACCAAAAGGGGCGGCAGGTCGGTGACCGCCGCCCGGATGGCAACAAAAGAGACGCCATAGATGAACGCAACCAACACCGCGGCCGCAATGTCACGCGCGGGCATTAAAGG
>JBAUIL010000187.1:0-11855 GCA_049682915.1 Ahrensia sp.
TCCCAACCCAGCCTCACGCTATGCCATGGCCGGTGTGTTTGCCGCCAAGCTGAAAAACGGTATGGCACGTGTTGGGGTGACAGGCGCAGGCATGGAAGGCGTGTTCCGCTGGGAAGAAGCCGAAGAAGCGCTCAACGCCAACTGGTCCGCCGACGCGCTTGACGCCCTGTCAGTCGACACCGGCAACATGCTAGAAGACATGCACGCCTCCGCCGACTACCGCGCCAATTTGGTGAAAGTGATGGCGAAGCGCGCAGTCGCCGCTGCGGGGTGAGTGGGTACGGAAAAGCAAAAAAGGAGGCCGCCCGATGGGGTGGCCTTTTTTTGTTGGGGAGAGCTTAGGTGTGGCGGTTTCGGGCCATAGCGGACATTGGACGTAAGATTCGTCTTTGTCGGAATCAAACAATGACAAATTCTGGCGCAATTTTTCTAATCGGGCTAGGAAGGAAGCTCGCGCAAAATGGAAAGCTTTCTCAAAGCCGCAGCTGACGAATCTTCAAAAGATCGGTTAAACAGCTCAACACTCTGCGCGGCACGAATACCGATATACAAGCCGTAATCGAGGATCAGGGCTAGGTACTTCCGTCCCGCCTCATGGGGTGTAGTTCCCTCGCTTATTACATGGAGAAAACGCAATTGAACCAAACTTGTTGCACGCTTAAATAGTTCCGAAGTGTTGTCGATCTCAATCAAGAACGCATTCTGCCTTTTCTCTTTAATGCAAAATGCTTTGATAATTTCTAACACACCCTTTAGCTCATCGGCTTGCTCTGATGCGTCCTGCTCCAAGTCACGGAGCTTGATCGTTAAAGTTTCCGATGCTGCTTGGTTGACGTCGGAAACTGTAACACGCGATCTAATTTCAATATTTGCTTTCTGTATCGCCTGCGAGAATAAATATATTGCATCGCGTGGGACGCCAGCTGACACCCACGTTAATCGCGGCAACACATCCGCTGAACTACACAAACGTCGGATTGATGGGAGCCCAAAAAAGCGAGCATGCGCATCAAGAATTGCTTCGATGTCCCAGATGTCTTGTTCATCTTCACTCCATGAAAATTACGATGAACCAGAAATCCTCCTTTGTTCAAATCTCTAAATTTGACCCACGGGCGCTGACGTTAGACAGGCACGAGGACGAGACCTACATCCGCGTCGGCGGCAAGTGGCGCTACCTTTGGCGGGCGATAGATGCGAACGGTCAAATAGTCGACTTTCGTCTGACGGCCCGGCGGGCTGCCAAGGCTGCCAAAGCCTTTCTCAACAAGGCGAAGTCGTGTTCATCGCCGGCCCGATTCAGCCCGGCGCCAAATAATGCAACAGTCCCGTTCCATATTATTGACGTTAAATGCTGGTAGGCCGTAGTCATGCTCTACGGCATGATCAAGCAGTTGGCGAAGGGAAATCAGGGGCATTTCAAAAGCTCGGTTATGGCGCGACGCACCAAGAAAAATTACATTAAGCGGCTTAGGCGTTGGAGTGCGTTCAGATATCTTTGTGATACAGTTCCAAAATGGCGACTTCCTCTTTTGAGCCGAGGATCACGGAAACACGCTGGTGATGCGAGGTGGGCTGCACGTCCATAATGCGGCCCGTTCCGGTAGACGCCCCACCGCCTGCTTGCTCGACAATGAACGCCATTGGATTTGCTTCATACATCAGGCGTAACTTGCCGCCTAATGCACTGTTGCCATTATCTTTTGGATACAGAAATACACCACCACGCATCAAAATTCGGTGCACTTCGGCCACCATCGATGCGGTCCAGCGCATGTTGAAGGTCTTTTCACGGGGGCCGCGTTTCCCTCGGATGCATTCGATAAAGTAGCGCCGCACCGGTTGGTCCCAGAGCGAATAGCGAGAGGCGTTGATGGCAAATTCACCTGTTGCCTCAGGGATGACCATATCCCGAAAGGTCAGCCGAAACTCACCGGTGCCTTGCTGATGGGTAAATCCGTTCACACCGTTTCCGGTCGTGACAACAAGTGCGGTAGAGGGCCCGTAAACAGAGTATCCTGCGCTGATCTGTTCCGCGCCGACCCGCAGAACGGACCGGTCGTCGGTCGCATCGATCGCATAAGGCAGTTGGGATATCGAGAATATGGACCCGACGGACAAGTTCACATCAAGATTGGAAGACCCATCAAGCGGGTCAAAATAGACGATGTAATCCCCCGCTTCAGGCTTTTCTTTCAGCCAGTAAACCTCCTCAACCTCTTCTGAAACCAGCGCCGCGACGCGTCCGCAATTCGAACAGTGCCGCACAAAGATGTCGTTGGCGATCACATCAAGCTGCTTTTGCGTTTCGCCCTGAACATTGGTTGATTTGGTTGCGCCGAGGCTGCCAGCAAAAGCGCCACCGCGGATCTGATGGGAAATGATACGACATGCGGTCGCTATGTCTTCCAGAAGGAAAATGAGATCCTTGTCCAGTTTGTGCCGGCTTCGCTGGGACAACAGGAATTCGCGCAGGGTGATCTGATCTGGGGGCATTACATCGGGCTTTTCTAATGGGGTGTTATAAGGATCGCGCCTTGCCAGTGTTTTTCAACCAGCCCAGAGTCGCGTCGGTATCGCCGCCCGGTTTGTACTCAGCCCCGATGGGTGCCGCATATTCAAGTTGTGCTATCACGCCGAAAACGTGGTCATAGTTGATTTCGCCGTGGTCCGGTGCGCCACGATCGGGGACAGAGGCAAACTGTATATGCCCGATCGCGGGCAACAGCGTCTTGATGCGATGGGTCAGATCACCTTCCATCAGTTGCACATGGTAGCAATCAAACATCAGTTTGAGGTTTTCGGCCCCCACGTCAGATATCACAGTAAGTGCTTGATCGGTGGTCGTCAGGAAATAGCCCGGCGCGTCATATCTATTCAGCGGTTCGATCAGGATCGTGATGCCATGGGCCGCCGCCTTTTTGCAGGCGTAGCGGAGGTTTTCGACGAAGGTATCATAGGCGTCGCGGCCACCCGCAAAGCCCGCCATGACATGAATGTTGGGTACGTCGATCGCGACGGCATAGGCAATCGCTTCATCGATCGCGGCGCGGGCATCATTCTCGCGACCCGGTAAGGCCGACAATCCATTCTCGCCGCCCGCCACGTCTCCGCGCCGTGTGTTCAGGCCCAACATGCGCAGGCCGGTCTCTTCAAGGGCGGCCTTCACAGCCTCGGCGGGCATGTCGTAGGGCCAGTGACATTCCACAGCGTCAAACCCTGCCGCTTTTGCCGCATGGATCGCGTCGGGTAGGCAGCGATCATTCCACAGAAAGCCAAGGTTTGCCGAAAACTTCATACGTCCCACTCCACGTCGAATTTTGTGATCAAAGCCTGTTGCTGGGCTTGGGTCAGCATGCGCGGGTTAAGACCACGCGTCAGCATGGCCAGACGCGCCGTGTCTTCAAGCTCTTCGATGGCATTGCAGGCAGCTTCGATATCCGTGCCCGCAACGACGGGGCCGTGATTGGCCAGCATCACCGCACTGCGCTTTCCTGCAAGGCCACGCACAGCGTCCCCCATCGCAGGATCGCCTGGCAAAAAGAACGGCAGCAGCTTGACCTTACCCAGCTTCATAATCCCGTAAGGTGTCAGCGGTGGCAGAAAATTATCCTCATCCACATCGGGCACGAGCGACAGGGCAACCGAATGACACGCGTGCAAATGCACCACTGCACCTGCCGTGCTGCGTGTGTCATAGAACGCCGCATGCAGCGGCATTTCCTTTGTCGGTTTGTCCCCGCCGATTAATGTGCCCGCCGCGTCAAAACGGCTAAGCCTACCCGGATCCAGACGACCAAAGCTCGTTCCTGTGGGAGAGACCAGGAGGCCGCCGTCGTCGGTCCGGGTAGATATGTTGCCGGTGCTGCCACCGGTCAAGCCACGATCATACATCGACTTTGCGAGCAGGCAGATTTGTTCGCGTAGTTTGGTCTCCGGTGTCATGGATTTGCCAATTTGTCTTGGGCATCGGTAAAGAATGTTTCTGTTCCAAAATTGCCTGATTTGAGGGTCAGCGCTATCTGATGTCCACCAGACTGGCAGTAGGTCCAGGGCACACCCGGTGCGATTTCGGTGCCGATATCAAGTTGGGTCACGCCAAGGGCTTTGGTCACGGCCCCCGATGTCTCACCGCCCGCAACGATGACGCGGCGCGCGCCTTTGTCCCGTGCCGCAACCGCGCAGGCTGACAGGGTTGCCTCTACGATTTCTCCCGCGCCTGCCACGCCCAGTTTTTCCTGCGCTGCGCGCACGCTTTGCGGGTTGGCAGTTGCATAGATGATCGGAGCCTTGTCGAGGTCCTGCGCAGACAACCAGTCGAGCGCCTTCTGGGGGCCGTTTTCGGCCAATGCCAGCGGGTCCAACTGGAACGCGGGCGCGCCGCCACTGGTATAATCAGCGACCTGTTTGTTCGTCATCGAGGAGCAGCTTCCAGACAGAATGATCGTGCCCGACCCAAGCTGCGGCGCGTCCAATCTTGGTGCATCTGCTGATAGAGTTCCGTCCGCCAGATACAGCGCCGGAAGCGGCATCGCCACGGCACTGCCGCCCGTCATAAGTGGCATATCGCGACAGGCGTGCGCGATCACCTCTAGATCCGCATTGGCGACAGCATCGACGACCACATGCGCTACACCTTTGGCTTTCAGTTGGTCGAGTTCATGTCGCAGGGCATCGGGCCCTTGCGCCACCGTCAACCTGTTGGCCAAACCCACCGGTCGTGTGACCTGCGGTTCAAGCAACCGCATCAGGTTACTGTCACGCATCGGCGTGAGCGGGTGATCCTTCATTGGGCTTTCTGCCAGCGGTTGCTCTCCGACAAAGAGATTGCCCATGAAGATCGAACGTCCGTTTTCGGGAAACGCGGGACAATAGATCGTCTGATCTGTTTCTAAATGCTGCATCAGCGCTTCCGCGACAGGACCGATATTGCCCTCGGACGTGCTGTCGAATGTCGAGCAATATTTCCAAAAGAACCGCCGCGCGCCCGCCGCCTGCAACCATTTCAACGCCGCTTTGGTTTCGGCAACGGCCTCGATAACCGGTGCGGTGCGCGACTTCAGCGCAATCACCTCAAAGGCTGCGGTTTCGCTCGGGGCGTCTTCAGGCACGCCGATCCGCAATGAGACGCGAACACCACTTCGCGCCAGCAGCCCGGCAAGATCTGTGGCGCCGGTGAAATCATCGGCGATGCAGCCTAGGACGGTGGTCATGCATCTTCTCCTGGCAGGGTCAGACTTGCATTGCGGGCATAGACCTTGGCCACTGCGGCGTCGTCTTCATGCCCGTGGCCCATTCCTGCGGCAGCAATGAATTGCTGGAGGGCCGCCGCCGTAATCGGTGCGCTGAACTGCGCCGATTTGGCAATATCAAGCACAATGCCAAGGTCCTTGGGCCAGATATTGACCGAGCTGTGCGGCGTGTAATCACCCGCCACAATATGCGGCGCGCGGTTCTCTAACATCCAACTGGTTCCCGCACATTTGCTGATGACCTCGACGAACTTCTCCGGCTTCACACCTTGCGTCATGCCAAAAGTCAGGGCCTCAGCCATGGTGGCGATGTGAACCCCGGCCAAAAGCTGGTTCACTGCCTTCATTGCGCTGCCAGCACCAACGTCGTCGCCTAACTCGAAAACCGTTTCGGCGATACTATTGAGCAGTGGGCGCGCGGCGGCAAAGCTTTCTTGCGGGCCTGACGCCATAATCGACAATTGGCCGTTGGCAGCCTTCAATGACCCACCTGAAATGGGCGCGTCGAGATAGTGAACGCCATAGGCTGTGCAGCGGGCCGCCATTTGTTTTGCAAACGCTGGCGGGACCGTCGCACAGGCCAGCACGACTGCGCCGGGTTTCAGCTTCGCGGTGATGCCGTTGTCGCCGAACAGAACGCTTTCGGTTTGGGCGGCGTTCAAGACGACAACCGCAACGGCATCCAGCGTTTCTGCGACTTCAGAAAGCGGGCTCTCTTGGCCCCCAGCGGCTTTGAATTTGGCAATCTGGTCCGGGTTGATATCCACGCCCCAGACCCTGTGTCCGCCGCGCAATGCAGAAGCGGCCATGCCATACCCCATCGACCCGAGCCCGATGACAGCGACATTCAGTGACGGATTTTCGATCTTGATCATATCAGTCACCTTTTACCCAATTGGGCAGCCACAGGGCCACGTCGGGGAAGAACAACACGATGGCCAGCGCAACGACCTGGATACAGATGAAAGGGATCAGCGCACGGAATATCTCGGACAGGTGCATGTCCTTGGGCGCAACCGATTTCAGGTAGAACGCTGCAGGACCGAAAGGCGGCGAGAGGTAGCTGACCTGCATGTTCATCGCAAACAAAATGCCAAACCAAACCGGATCCATGCCAAGTTTGATGATGATCGGTACGAAGATGGGCATGGTCAGCAATGCGATGCCAATCCAATCCATAAACAGGCCCAATACGATCAGAATGCCCATCATGATCAGCACGATGACGATCGGTGAAGCACCGCTGTCAAGGATCGCGCTTTCAATGAAGCGGTTGCCGCCCATCAGGTTGTAGACCCCTACCAGCGCCGCCGCACCAAGGCCGATCCATATGATCATGCCGCAGGTCTCGAGCGTCTGCTTGAGGCTGTCGCGGATCAGCGCCCACGTCACTTCGCGTCGAATTGCGGCTGCAACGAAGACCCCGACGACCCCCATGGCGGCAGCTTCAGTCACCGAAGCAACCCCGCCATAGATTGAACCCAATACTGTCACGGCAACTCCGATTGGCAGTAAAACGCCACGCATCTTGCGCAGTTTTTCAGCCGTCGGAATATTGAGCTCTTCCTCTGAAATAGGCGGCCCCATTTCGGGGTTCGCATAGCAACGGATGAGAATGTAGATGATATAGAACGATGCCAGCATAAGGCCCGGTGTAACCGTCGCGAGGAACAAATCGCCGATGGAAACGCTAGCGGTCAGTCCGTAGACGATTAGGACAATGGAGGGTGGAATCATCGTGCCGAGGGAACCACCTGCGCACACTGTGCCGATAGCCAGCGCGCGATTGTAGCCAAGCCGAAGCATCTGGGGCAGGGCAATCAAACCAAGAAGAACAATCTCACCGCCAATGATGCCGGAGATGGATGCAAGGAAAACCGCTGCAACCAATGTTTGAACGGCAACGCCGCCCTTGATCCGGCCGGCGACAAGGCGCATCGCATCGTAGAGATCCCGCGCCATGCCCGAACGGTCCAGAAGAGACGCCATCAAGACAAACATCGGAATGGCAACAAGTACATATTCATTGACGAATGAATAGATCCGGCTCGACACCAAGGGCACGCCTGAGGTGCCAAACCATGCGATTGTAAACAGGATCGCAATCAAACCCGTGACAAAGGCCAAGGGAATGCCTGTCAGGATCAGCACCATGATGGAGCCGACAAGCAATAGTGAACCGGTTTGAATTCCCAGGTTGCGACCTTCAGAAAACAACAGGAAGCCACCAACCGCGAGGATCGCAAAAACCACACCGATGCCAATGACGGCCCATTTGCTTGGCGGCTCGCCCGCGCTCTGGCGGTAGCCCGTACCCTTCCAGGCCGTCCAGATATGGCCAACAGACTGTATAGCCAAAACGATTGCAGTCACTAGGAGCAACAGTTTGATGATCGCAGGCGTAATTGGGTTCCACGCAGAGCCCGACCTTTCAAGGCGGATGTCACCTTGCGGTGTCCACCACGACTTTTCAACCATGGTGAAAGCCGCATAGGCAATGGCCACCGCAAAAAACAGCGCTAGAAGCCCGTTCACAATGTCAAGCAAACGGCGCGTTCCGCCGCTGGTCCCGAAATAAATCAACCCGATACGGATATGCTTGTCAGCTGCAAGGCACTGCATGCCGCCATACAGATAGCAGGCCGCGATGAGCGCGATGACAGTTTCATGCGCCCAGATCGTGGGAGCATTAAAGAAGTATCGCGCTAGAATTTCGTAAAGCGAGATGACCGTTGCAATTGCAAACAGAAAACTGAAGGCGGTCCCGGCCTTGATAATGCCGCGATCGAGGGCGTTTTGAGGGCCGGCACTGTCTTCATCATGGGCTCGTTTGAGTGCTTCAAGTTGCGCTTCTACTTCGGCTTCGGTCATCACCGATTTATGCTGTGCCATGGTCCCCTCCCAGAACGTGAGCAAAAATAGAGGCGAAGGGGCCAGAACTGGCCCCCTCGCAACGCTGTCAAAGCTGTGGGTTATTCGACCAGCAGGCCGGCACCAATCAGGTAGGTTGTAACGCTCTCATAGGCTTTGCCTGCCATCTCGGAACGTTCTGCCCAATTGGCCCACTGGGATTTGGCGATGCCGCGGAACTTTGCGCGTTCTTCATCCGACCAGTTGATCACGGTGATGTCTGGATCAGCCTGCGCTTCAGCCACTGCGATTGCGTCTTGTTCGGCCAATTGGGTGACCATGTCGGTCGCAAATACAGATACAGATTCGTTCAGGATTGTCTGAAGCTCTGCGGGCATACCGTCATAGATGTCCTTGTTCATGGACACTTCGATGACCGGCATTGAGTGAAAACCGGGGTACAGCGGATATACCGCGAACTCATGCATGCCTTGGGCATGGTTGGTCGAAAATACCGTATAGTCAGCCGCGTCGATGACGCCTTTCTCCAGTGACGTATAAACCTCGGAGCCGGGCAGGTTCACCGGTGATGCACCAGCTGCGGCGAACACTTCTTGCACCATACCTTCAGGCGCGCGCATTTTGATGCCTTTGAGATCTTCAACACCATTGATCGGAACCGTCGACAAGAACGCTTCCACACCCGTTGCAGAGGCACCAAGGAATTGCAGCCCATAGGGATTCACGAGCTCATTGAACAGGGCTTTGCCGCCACCTTTTTCCATGTAATCGAACATCTGTTCGGGCGCAGACCACGCGCCGACAAGGTTACCCAACATCGCGAATGCGGGGTCCTTGCCGGAAAAATAGGACGGGTCGGTGATGTGGCCTTGCAGAATGCCTGACCCGACGGCCTCAAGTGTTTCGGTGTGTGCCACGACGGTGCCCACCGGCACCACAGTGATTTCGATGCGGCCACCGGACAGTTCTTTCACACGTTCAGCCCAGGCTTCTTGAATCGGGAAAAAGTTGTCACCGGCTTGCGCCGACGTCTGGAATGTCCATTGGTAGTCTTGTGCCAAGGCCGTGCTCGCGTAAAGCGTCGATACGGCAACGATGCCACTGAGAGCGATTGATTTGAAAGTGAAGTGCGTCATTGTTCCTCCTACAGCGCTGAATTGGCGCTGGTTTGCAGTTTTCTGTGATCTCCTCCGAAACCACGGTAATCCCGGACCATTTTCCGGTATCGAAACCGGTATCGATACCGGCGTTTATACCGTTGCCCGGTTTACCCTAAGCTGTCAACACTTCTGCATCGACTTTGGAATGCAGATACGTGAAGAGAGGCTTGGTCTTTGCCGGTGATGAACCACGTTGCGAAAGGCACAATGGAAACAAGTCTATGAGAAGCAGAAAAACTTTGGCCGACGTCGCTGCCGCTGCCGGTGTCAGTAAAATGACAGCGTCACGCGCCCTTCGGGGCGACAAGGACGTGTCACAGGCCAATATTGAGCGGGTGAAACTGGCTGCGCGCGAGATCGGGTATTACGGCAACCAGTTTGCGTCCTCCCTGTCGAGCAAACACACCGACTTTATCGGTGTGGTGGTACCAAGCCTGTCAAACATCGTGTTTCCACAAGTCATGTCTGGGGTAACCGATGCGCTTAAGGGGACCGTGCTGCAGCCGGTTTTCGGGGTCACCGATTACGATCCGGAAACAGAATACGAAACCTTGCGCAATATGCTTTCCTGGCGCCCGGCAGGGTTGATTGTAACCGGGCTGGACCAGCCACCCGAAACCCGCCAGCTGTTGAAAGACGCTGGCGTTCCGATTGTCCAAATCATGGATATCGACGGTCATCCTGTCGATGCCTGTGTCGGATTTTCGCACACTGAGGCCGGCTATGACATCGCAACTGCCCTAGTCAAAACTGGATTGCAGCGCTTCGGTTACGTAGGGCGCAACCTCGACAAAGACCTGAGGGCTGCGAAACGGAAAAAAGGGTTCCAAAGCGCATTGCGCGACAATGGTATCGCGCTCGCCGAAATAATCGATGGATCAAATTTTCTGGTCGATGCGGCAGGGCTCTCTGCGGTTGATTGTGGTCGCCGCTTGACGGCTGACCTTCTGAAACGCCAGCCCGATCTTGATTGCATCTACTTTTCAAACGATGACCTTGCGTTTGGCGGTCTGTGTCACTGCATTGCCGCAGGCATCGACGTCCCGGGCGATGTTGCACTGGCGGGCTTCAACGGCCTGGGCCTCATCGAAGGTTTTCCTGGCAAGATCGCCACGTCGCGGACAGCGCGCAGAAAGATTGGCGAGCAAGCCGCACGGATGATCCTTGAGACCTTGGAGCATTCCGCTGCCGAAATGGAAAAACTGCATATCCTGAAGCCAGAAATATCGCTTGGAGAACTAGCAGCGATCAATAAGACTGACTGACGTCAACAGGTTACGACGGCGCATCTTGCAGAAGACTGCCGGAGGGCATCGTCAAGTTGCGGGGCAACTCATCCGGCGGTAGGTATCCTCATGACCAAACCCAAGCAATCCGGCGCCTTCAAGAGCCATCGGTTCCCTCCTGAAATTATCGCTTACGCTGTCTGGGCGTATTTCCGATTTCCGATGAGCTTGCGCGATGTCGAGGACCTTCTGGCCGAGCGCGGTGTTGTGGTCAGCTACGAGACCATCCGCGCCTGGGTCGCTAAATTCGGGTCGCAATATGCCAAGGTAATCCGCTGAAACCGCCCCAGAGTGGCGGACAAATGGCACCTGGACGAAGTTGTCATTCCGATCAACGGGAAGAAATACTGGCTGTGGCGCGCCGTCGATAGCCGCGGCGATGTGCTGGACATCCTCGTACAAGCCCGACGTGATAAACGTGCGGCAAGTCGATTTTCCCGCAAGCTATTCAAGGCTTTTGGTGAGCCACGGGTGATTGTCACGGACAAACTTCGAAGCTACGGGGCCGCTCTGAAGGAGCTTGCTCCGGGCATCGAGCACCGCATCCTGTCTAACGTCAGCGCCATAGTAAAAGCGGGAAACTCGCTGTCGCCAATGGGTGTGGTTTTGAGCGCTTGCAAAACGGTAGTGCCTCACGCCGAGCATAAACATCGCTCGCACTTGCAGATTTTGCTGCTCATTTATTCGCTCAATTTGATCCGGCTCAATCAGGCCATCTAAAATGCCGACCAGCTTTTTCGGATTACCAAGCTTTAGAAAATCTTTGTGCAAAGTGCGTCCACTTTTTCACTTGTTAATATTGTACTCTGCCAGATTTAAAAATCTATAAGAAAATTCATATCGCAGTTTAAGGCGTATAGTCATTCGCCAGTGTCCGCTCACCGCCCCTTCCAGCCATCAACTCACCATTATCGCGCCCAAACAAAAAAAGCCGCTCATCGAGCGGCCTTTTTTCTTCATCCTTCTCCCTCACCACCTACACCACAATCACCCGTGCACCAATCGGCACGCGGTCGTAGAGGTCGGCTACGTGGTCGTTGATCATGCGGATGCAGCCGTTGGAGACGGATTGACCGATGGTCCAGGGTTGGGTGGTGCCGTGGATGCGGTAGTAGGTGTCGCGCGTGCCTTTGGAGAGATAGGGTGCGCGGGCGCCCAGCGGATTGTTGGGGCCGCCGGGCACGCCGCCGGCATGTTTGGCATATTTGCCCGGTTCGCGGCGGATCATGTTTTGGGTCGGCGTCCAGCTTGGCCATTTGGCCTTGCGCGCAATCGTGGCGCTGCCT
>JBAUIL010000188.1:0-14028 GCA_049682915.1 Ahrensia sp.
CAGCCCGTCACCGGCAAATCTGATCAGCGTTTTTATCCGCCATCCCAACGCTGCTAATCTGCTGATGGTGCTGATGATCGTGTTCGGCGTGTTCGGCTTAGCGCGCATCAACACGCAGTTTTTCCCGACTGTGGAAACGTCCAACGTCAACGTCTCCATCAGCTGGTCCGGTGCCAGTGCCGAAGATGTCGAAAAAAACGTGCTTGCGCTGGTCGAGCCGAGCCTGCGCTTTATCGAAGGCGTCGACGAGATGACCTCCTATGCACGTGAGGGATCAGCCTCGGTTGCGTTGGTATTTGCCGAAGGCAGCGACATGCAAAAGGCGGTCGCGGATGTCGAAACCGCTGTCAAATCGATCTCGACCCTGCCCGAAGATGCCGACGAGCCGACCGTGTCGCGCTCCCAATGGTTTGACCGCGTGGCGGATGTTTCCATCTCAGGCGATGTGCCCGAAGAGACGGTGCGCATTTGGGCCAAGCGCATGCGCGATGACCTGATCGAGCGCGGCATCGACCGGGTTACATTTACCGGCCTGCGCGACCCCGAACTGCAGGTTGAAATTCCCGAACGCGAATTGCGTCGGCTCGATTTGACCATTAGCGGTATTTCTTCGACGGTCACAGCCTCAAGCCGCGATCTGCCATCGGGCAATCTCGATGGCGCGGTCGAGCGCCAATTGCGCACGGTCACGGATGTCGAGAGCGTCCGCGCGCTCGGTGACGTCGAGGTCAAGTCTTTTGCCAGCGGCGAAAAAGTGCGCCTTTCCGATATCGCGACGATTACCGATGGCTACAGCGACGGCGTGCGCGGCCTGTCGGGCCAGCGGCCAGCTATTGAGCTGAATGTTCAGCGCACTGAAAACGCCGATACACTGGTCAGCAACCGGATATTGCAGGACTACATCACCGAAATTCGCCCGCAACTGCCCGACAATATGGAAATCGCGGTCTATAACGTGCGCGCCGAAGCGGTTGCCGAGCGCATTATGCTGCTCGTCAAAAACGGTCTGTCCGGCCTCTTGTTGGTGATTGCGGTGCTGTTTATCTTCCTCAATGGCCGCATCGCGTTTTGGGTGGCGGCGGGCATTCCGGTCGCGCTGATGGCAACCATCGGCTTGATGTATGTGTCGGGCCAATCCATCAACATGATTTCCCTGTTCGGGCTGATCATGATGCTTGGCGTCATTGTTGATGACGCCATTGTGGTCGGCGAACACACAGACACGCGCCTGCAAATGGGTGACGATGCCGTTACCGCCGCCGAGCGCGGCGTGGGCGACATGTTCACACCCGTCACCGCCGCGCTGACCACGACAATTGCTACATTCTCGCCCATTCTGCTGATCACCGGCGGCATCGGCCAGATTATCGGCGTTTTGCCATTGGTGGTGATTGCCGTGGCATTTGCCAGTATTGTCGAGTGCTTTTTCATCCTGCCCGGCCATCTGGCGCATTCGCTCAAGGGCAGCAAAAAGCCCGGCTGGTCCTGGTGGCGTGTGTTTTTCGTGGCGCTGGTGCTTGGCTTGTTCGTGCTCGCCTTTGTGTCGCG
This sequence comes from Ahrensia sp., assembly GCA_049682915.1. Lineage (GTDB taxonomy): Bacteria > Pseudomonadota > Alphaproteobacteria > Rhizobiales > Rhizobiaceae > JBCDLI01. The sequence goes on from JBAUIL010000188.1 coordinate 1,549, forward strand.
CGGCACGGGCGAGGGCGGTGTCGCGTCAGTCCTGCCGTTCTTGACCGGGTTTGACGCATGGCGCGAAACGGTCGCAGCCCCTGTCTGGGGTGTGGCGCTTGCCAGCCTGACCATCGGCATCGCCATGCTGGCAGAGCTTGCCATCTATGCTGTGAGGGTTGGCTTTGGTAAAAAGAGCCACGACTTTGACGAAGATGCACAGCCCCAGCAAAGCCGTTTCCGGCAAGGCTTTGACCGGCAGTTCGACCGGTTCCGGCGCGGCCCGTTCAATTGGCTGGTTGAGCTGGCCTATGACTGGCGCTATGTCACGCTTGGCATTTCGGTTGGCCTGATCATGGTTGTCGGCGTCGGCCTTTTCCGGGGCGGCCACGTCAATTTTGTGTTCTTCCCGTCACCGGAAGCTGAAAACATTTCAGGCAACCTCGTCTTCCATCCAGGCACACCCGAAGAGGATGCGATAGCCGCAATCATCGAGTTCGAGAACGCGCTTCGCGTTGCTGAAAAAGAGCTGGGCGGCGATGAGCAATTGGTCACGGCAACCTTCATTACGCTGGGTATCTCCGGTAGCCAGCGCGCCGACAATGTGGCGCGCATTGAAGTGCAGCTGACAACATCGGAAACCCGCACCGTCCGCACGCCCGACATTGTTCGCGCGTGGAACAGCCAAGCGCCTCAAATCGCCGATGTGCGCCGCTTCTCCGTGCGCCAGTCGCGCGGTGGACCTCCGGGTGCTGATATCGACGTGCAATTGAGCGGCCCGTCAATCGGCGTGTTGAAAGCAGCAGCCACCGACGTGACCGATATCTTGTCAGCCATCAGTGGCGTCTCCGGTGTCGAGGATGATCTGCCCTATGGCAAACCCGAACTGGTGATGACATTGAAACCGCGCGGTGCAGCACTTGGTTTCAGCATTGATGATGTGGGTCGCCAGGTGCGCAACGCCGTTGAAGGCACCGTACCGCGCCGTTTTGCGCGCGGTGACGATGAGATCGCTATTCGAGTGAATATGATCATGCCACAGCAGGGCACTGCCGCGCTGCGTTCCATGCAGTTGCGCAGTCCGACGGGCAACTACGTGCCGCTGACCGAGATTGTGACATTGCAGGAGCAGCAGGGCTTTGCCGCTATCCAACGCAAAAACGGCAAGACGACCATTTCCGTTTCCGGTGATATTGATGCCGCCGTCAACACAACCGATGGCGTGACGGAGCGGCTGTTGGCTTCCGGGGCGTTAGATACGGTAGCCCGCAAATATGGCATTGAATACGCCTTCGGCGGCCGCTCCGAAGAGCAGCGCGAAGCCTTTGCTGATCTGGGCACCGGTTCGCTGATTGCGCTCAGCGTCATCTACATCATTTTAGCGTGGGTGTTTGGCAGCTACTTCCGGCCCATCGCGGTGATGTTGATCATTCCGTTTGGCATTGTCGGCGCGGTGTTCGGCCATTGGGTGCTTGGATTTTCAATGACCATCTTGTCGATGATCGGGCTGTTGGGCTTGTCGGGCATTCTGGTCAACGACTCCATCATTTTGGTGTCGCGCTTTGAAGAGCGTTTGCGTGCCGGTGAGCAAAGCCGCGAGGCGATAATCGGTGCCAGCCGCGACCGCTTGCGCGCGGTGCTGCTGACCTCTCTGACGACGATCGGCGGCTTGGTGCCGTTGCTGTTTGAAAAGAGCCTGCAGGCGCAATTCCTGATGCCGATGGCGATCACCATGGTGTTCGGTCTTGCCAGCGCGACATTGCTGGTGCTGTTTCTGGTGCCGGTCTTTATCGGCATCGGCACCGACATTCGCGGCTTGCTGGTGGCTATTTATGGTCGCCAATCAAAGCGCGCAACGGTGCAGCCAGCCGAGTAATCAAAACCGGAAAAATTTCTAATTCAGCGTTCGCGGCGTGTCCGGCATATCCAGCGAGAAAGCAGGGATGTTGGCACGAAACGTAGAGCCATCGGTGCGCTGCATCTCATAATGGCCTTCCATCGTGCCCGATGTGGTATCGAGCGGACAGCCGGAGGTGTATTGAAAGCAATCGCCCGCCGCGATCGTTGGCTCTTCGCCCACAACGCCGGGGCCTTCAACGCTTTCCACATCGCCCAGCGCATTGGTGATCCGCCAGAAGCGACGCCGCAACTGCACAATGTCAGCGGACTGATTTTCAATCAGCACTGTATAGGCCCAAAACCACCGGCGTCTGGCTGGTTCGGACTGGTCAGGCAGATACTGCGTTGAAACGCTGATGCGTATATCGCTGGTCACGGTGGAGTACATGCGCCCTAAATACGCCCGCAACGACGCGTGAGAAAGGGGCTAAACCCGAACAGATGAGATGCTTTTTCGACCTGTGGTGCATAAGCCAACGCAGCGTTCAACCTTGCGTGATTTGAATTACCAAGCAATCGCATGCACTTGGCTGCTATGCTAAGCCTAATGTTGAAACCTAGAATCCGTAAGTGAAAACGCACATGCTCGACGGCGCACTCAAACCCCATATTGACCCGATCATGACCCGGCTCGGCGCAGGACTGGTCAAAATGGGCTTCACAGCCGATCTGGTCACCATTGGCGGCTTGGTGCTCGGCTTGGTTGCCGCCGCCTTCATCGCTTTCGAGCTTTATCTGCTCGGCATGATTTTCTTGCTCGTATCGCGCATTTTTGACGGTTTGGATGGCGCAGTGGCGCGGCTCACACAGCCGACAGATTTCGGCGGCTATCTCGATATCACGCTCGACTTTGTTTTCTATGGGGCGATCCCATTGGCGTTTGTTATCGCCGATCCCGCACAAAACGGCTTGGCCGGTGCGGTTTTGATTTTCACCTTCTATATTAACGGCGCCAGCTTTTTAGCGTCCGCCATCATGGCTGAAAAGCGCAAGCTGACCACAACGCAGCGTGGCCAAAAGTCCTTCTTCTTCACGACAGGCTTGGCTGAGGCGACGGAGACCATCGCGGTGTTTGTGTTGTTTTGTTTGGTGCCAGCATGGTTTGCGCCGATTGCTTATGTCTTCGCCGCCATCTGTGCCTACACAGCTTTGGCGCGCATCGTGCAAACGCGCGCCATGCTCAATCAGACGGCGTCCAGCGCCTGAGCCAGATCGGCCATCAGGTCGCCGGCATCTTCCAAGCCGACCGACAGGCGTAAAGTGCCCGCACCAATGCGCAGCTCATCGCGATCCGCATCCGACAGGTTTTTGTGGGTTGTGGTCGCCGGATGGGTAATCAGCGTTTTGGCATCACCAAGATTGTTGGACAGGCCGATGATCTCCAGCGCGTTCTCGAACCGGAAGGCCGCATCCTTGCCGCCTGCAATATCAAAGGCCACCATGGTCGAGCCGCCCTTCATCTGCTTGGCGACGATGTGCGCCTGCGGGTGATCAGCACGCCCCGGATAAACCAGCCGCGACACGGCTTTATGGTCGGCGAGGAAATCCGCAATCTTGCCTGCGCTGGCGGTTTGCTGAGCGACGCGCAAGGGCAGGGTTTCCATGCCCTTTAACATCACCCACGCGTTGAACGGGCTCATGGACGGGCCGGTGTGCCGGTAAAAATCGTGAAAATGCTCGTCAATCCAGTCTTGGGTGGACAGCACCACACCACCAAGGCAGCGGCCCTGGCCGTCAATGTGCTTTGTTGTCGAGTAGACGACGATGTCGACGCCCATGGGAATGGGGTTTTGCAAAATCGGCGTGGCAAACACATTATCCAGCACCACCTTGGCCCCGCAGCCGCGTGCCACAGATACAATATGGCCGATATCCATCACATCTAGGGTCGGGTTCGTAGGGCTTTCAAAGAAAAGCACCTTTGTGTTGGGCTGCACCGCACGCTCCCAAGCGCCATTGTCCGTGCCGTCGATTAGTGTGGTCTCCACGCCATAGCGCGGCAGCAGCGTCTCGACGATCCAGCGGCAGGAACCGAACAGAGCCTTGGCCGCAATCACATGGTCACCCGCCGATAGCTGGCACAGCAAGGCGCTGGAAATAGCGGCCATACCGGATGCCGTGGCGCGTGCCGCCTCGGCACCCTCCAGCGCACACATGCGCTTTTCAAACATCTCGACGGTGGGGTTGGCATAGCGTGAGTAGACAAAGCCGTCATCTTCGCCCTTGAAGCGCGCTTCCGCCGCCTCGGCACTGTCATAGACAAAGCCTTGGGTCAGAAACAGCGCTTCCGACGTCTCGCCAAATTGCGAGCGTTGCGTACCTGCATGCACCATTTTGGTGGCGGCTGCCCATTGTGCCTGATCCGCAGGTGATGATTTCTTGGCCATGGGTCCACTCCAATAAAAAACCGGCTCCGTGTCACCACGAAACCGGACCTGTGGCGCCAAGGCGTCCACTGCACACGGTCTTTTAGCGACTTTTTGAGGAGACGGCGCTTGCGCTACTGTCCTCAGTGGCTGCAAGCCGACCGGCTCAAATCACCACCATGATATAAAACTGTCCATAAGCCGCTTGGCACCTTGCGTCAATTGTCACCATCATTTCAATGCGTGCCATGATAGTGCCCGCAACCATAACCGAACGGCCCGGCATTTTGCCCGATAGCGCAATTGCTGCGCTCTTTACTGACGGCGCTTTGACGACCGACGGTGCGTTGGACAGCGACCAGATACAACCGGCGAGCCTGGATTTGCGCTTGGGCACCAAGGCCTATCGTGTACGCGCCGGTTTTATGCCCGGCGCGGCAAGCACCGTGGCTGCCAAGCTTGAACAGTTCAAACTGCATGAAATCGATCTGACCGAAAGCGCGGTGCTCGAAACCGGCTGTGTCTATATCGTGCCACTGTTGGAGCAGGTAAACCTGCCCGCAGACATTTCCGCATCCACTAACCCGAAAAGCTCAACCGGCAGGCTTGATATATTTACGCGGGTTTTGACAGATCGATGCGTCGAGTTCGACAAGGTACCTGCCGGCTATAGCGGCCCGCTTTATCTCGAAGTCAGCCCGCGCACTTTCCCGATTGTTGTCCGGCGCGGTTCGCGGTTATCGCAAATCCGGTTTCGGGTTGGCCACGCTTTGTTGGATGATGCGGCGGTCAATACGCTGCACCACGAGCAGACATTGGTGTCCGGCGGCGCAGTCAACATCACCGCAGGCGGCATCGCTGTCAGTGTTGATCTCTCCGGTGGGGACAGCGGCTTGGTTGGCTATCGCGGCAAGCGTCACACTGCAGTGGTTGACGTCGACAAACGCGCGGCAAACCAGGTGCTGGATTTCTGGGAGCCGCTTTATCTGCGCGACAATGGCGCGCTTATTCTAGATCCTGACGAGTTCTACATTCTGGTTTCAGCCGAAGCGGTGCATGTGCCGCCCGCCTTTGCCGCTGAAATGACACCGTTTGATCCGCTGGTTGGCGAGTTCCGCGTCCACTATGCCGGTTTTTTTGACCCTGGCTTCGGCCATTCTGCCGCCGGTGGCACCGGCAGCCGTGCGGTGCTGGAAGTGCGCAGCCACGATGTGCCCTTTGTGCTGGAGCATGGCCAAATTGTCGGTCGCCTGGTTTATGAGCACATGCAAACCCTGCCCGATGCACTGTATGGCAGCGACCTGAAGTCGAACTATCAGGCGCAGGGCCTGAAGCTCTCCAAGCATTTCATCGCTGAATAGCTCGCCTATTGCGGCTTTGCGGCGCGCATCTCGCTGACTTCACGGCGCAGCGCGCGGATTTCTTCCAGCATCAGCGCTTGCTCATCATGCAGGTTTTCGCGCTCTGCCGCGGCGGCCTCATCGTGTTCGGCCTGCATCGCGGAGACCACAACACCGATAAACAGGTTCAGCACCGTAAAGGTGGTGCAGGCAATAAACGGAATAAAGAACGCCCAAGCCCATGGGAACTGCTCCATCACCGGGCGCACGATACCCATCGACCAGCTTTCCAGCGTCATGATCTGGAACAGCGAGTAAGCCGATGCGCCGAGCGTGCCGAACCATTCGGGGAATGCGGCGGCGAACAGTTTCGTTGCCATCACCGAAAACACGTAAAACACCAATGACAACAGCATCATGATCGAACCCATGCCGGGAAGCGCCGACAAAAGACCGCCAATCACTTTGCGCAGCGACGGCACCACACTGACCAGACGCAGCACCCGCAAGATGCGCAAGGCCCGCAAGACTGACAGCGCGCCGCCATTGGGCACCAGCGCAATGCCGACAACCACAAGATCGAAAATGCGCCACGGGCTTTTGAAAAAGCCCAGCCGGTAGACGGCGAATTTCGCCAGCAGCTCGGCCACAAAAATCCACAGGATGATCGTGTCAATCGTCAGCAGAACCGGGCCGAAACTATCCATCGCTGATTTGGATGTTTCCAAGCCCAACGTGATAGCGTTGATGATGATGATCGCAATGATGATGCGCTCAAACTGCTTTGACTCGATTATTGAACGCAATTTTTCCATGCCACAATCCACCAGTGATTTGGTCGGGATATAATGCATTTCCGACGGGCCGTTAACACACCGCACGTAAATTTATTTCAGCTGTCAGTGTCGAACCCATAGGTTTGATGACGGGTTTTTTCCCAATAAAACGGGGCATGAAACATCTGAAACAGCGCCCGCCATGCCGCTACCGACATGGCCATCCAATAGAGCGGCGTTGCCCATGCATGGTGACCGATGACGCGGCGCATATCCGGGCTGGTTGCCTGCAAGCCCAAAACGCAAAACGCCGCGTAGCTGAGTAGTAGCGTCGTCATATCGATGGCAAGCAACGCGATCTGCTCGGCCACTGAAACAGTAGTTCCTGCCAACCAGATAGCCATTGTCACCGCGCTGAACAAAACCAGCGGGTGCAACAGCGCCGATACGATGATCCCGCTCAGTACAATGTGCGCCAACAAGAAACGCCAAAAGCCATGCCGCTCAATGATGGTGCCGCTTTTGCGGCTGTGAACAATCCATGTCTGCATCCACCCTTTGAACCAGCGCGTGCGCTGCGGCAACCAGTCGCCAACGGTAGCGGGCGCATCTTCGAGTGTCGGCAGCGTAATCGTCTCAAGCCGGTAGCCATATTCCCACAGCCGGTAGCCCAAATCCGCGTCTTCGGTCACATTATAGGGATCCCAAAGGCCGACCTCGTTTAAGGCTGCGCGGCGGAAATGATTGGAAGTACCGCCCAGCGGTAGCGGCAATTGTCGTTGTGCCAGCCAAGGCAGAATGCGCTTGAACAGTCCAGCATATTCCATATGAAAGAGTGCGGTCAGCCGGTTGTTGTCCGCATTGGCAATTTGCAGCGGCGCTTGCAGACATGCCAGTTCTGGCCCGCTGTCACGAAAGCGTTGCCAAGCCTCTTCCAGTTGCATGGGGTCCGGCCGGTCTTCCGCATCATACAGTGTAATCAAGGTGCCTTGGCAAAACGACATCGCATAGCACAGCGCGTTGGGCTTGGTGGTCGGGCCGCCCGCCGGGACGATGACGATCTCGAACCGGGCGTCGAGGTGTTGGGCGTTCAAGGCATCGATGGTTGGCGCGTCATGGGCTTCGCAAATGAACTTTATTTCCAGCTTGGCTGCTGGCCAGCAGAGTTTGGATAGGTGGTGAACCAAACCCGGCACCATATCGGCTTCGTCCAACAGGGTTACCAGCACGGTGTAGACCGGCTTATCTTCATGGGGCGATGGCCGCACTTCGGCGTTGTCGGTTGGCCGGAACGGGCTCACCGTTGCGCCAATCCGCATGGCCGCGCAGGCAATAAAAAACACGCTCAAACTGATGTGGATCAGGATTGCGCCCAGCGTCGGCCCGGTCATGAACCCCCAAACCAGCAAGCCGACGAAGAGCGTGAGGAAAACACCTTGCACAAAATCTGCTCCGGCGCGGGCGCATTCTTTTGGTGTGTGGGTCGTCAGATGATTGGTTGACTGCTCCCGCAGCCGGTCCGCACGGTGACGCACCAAATGGCACTTGAGGTGGGCGGGACTTGAAACGAACAACTCGTTCCCCATCGCACCATCCCGGCAATAGTCGACCAAGCGCTCCGCCTGGCCCGGATCGACGATTGCCACCTTGCGCACCCGCCCGTCGCGCAAGCGGCACCAAAAAACGCCACGATTCTGCAACAAGAGCGCTGATTGCGCCAGAGGCACCAGCACGGTGTCGATATCGTCGGCCGACACATAGGTCAGCCCCGCCGCGCGCGCCAAAGCTTGATCGTAGAATAAGCGGCATAATTGGCCTGCCGCGATCATTTCCACTGCCGCGTTGGTGCCATTGACCAGCGCAGTCTCGGATGCTTGCACCAGCGTGCTGCGGTCGAAGCCCAGCCCTGCCAGAAAGCGGACAGACGGGCAAAGCCGTGCGCGGCTGTCGATGGTGCGCCGCCGCCAAGCCCTGCGCCATAAGCGCAACCGCGCAACATGATCGTGGTGCAGCGCTTCATTTGGGTCGGTGCTGACTGCCGAGTTTTTGCCGCATGCGGCGCCCACAGGGGCAAGTTCCGTTGGCGTTGACGCTAGCAATGGGGTAAGGGCAACCATGCACCATGCTAGTCTCGCGCCAGAACCAATGATCCATCCAGTAGCAAATAAGAGTTCTCAAACGGACATATTCACGGCCATTGAACGTGTTTTTGAAACAACGCGCGGCGTTGCACGCACTGCGTGTCGCACTTTGGTCTTGTGCGCGGCAGGCTTTTTGCCTTTTACAGCGGGTGTCGCAACGGCGTCTGACGCGCCATTGCTGCGCAATCCTGCAACGCAAATAGACAAGCCTGACTTGTCGGGTCTGCAACGGTTGCGGTTCCTGACGACGCTTGATTTCCCCCCGTTCAACTTCGCCGATGCCACCAAGCGTCCGACCGGGTTTAATGTGGAACTCGCCCGTGCCATCTGCCAAGAGCTTGATATCGTTGCCAAATGTGAGGTGCAGGCCTTGCCATGGGACGAGTTGGAACCCGCGCTGGCCAGCGGTCGCGGCGAGGCCATTATTGCAGGCACAGCTGTTACCGCGCAAAAACGCGCGCAATTTGCGATGACGCCGAGCTATTTCCGGTTTCCGGCCCGCTTTATCGCGCTCAAACAAACCGGTTTAAGCATCGATCAACCGTCCAGCCTGGCGGGTAAATCAGTAGCCGTTGTTGAAGGCAGTGCGCACGCCGCCATGCTTGAAGCGCATTTCCCGCAAGCCACACCCTTACCGTTACTCGATGATGCCGCCGCCCGCCGCGCCTTGGCGGATGGTGAAGCAGACTTGCTGTTCGGTGACGGCGTCAGCCTGGGATTTTATCTGGTATCAACGGCAGCACAAAACTGCTGTGACTTTGTCGGTGGGCCCTATTACGATGCGCGTTTTTTGGGCGAAGGCATGGGCATTGTCCTGCGCAAGGCCGACAGCCGCCTGCTGCTCGCGGTTGAAGCTGCTCTGATCGAAACCAAACGCAGCGGCGTTTATTTTGATATTTTGGCGCGCTACTTCCCACGCGATCCCTACGCGGACTAACGCTCGTTGATCTTAGCCTTTTCGGAAGGGCAACATCAGCGTCCAGAAAAAATTGCTTGTCTGCGGGCCGTCATACTCTTCCAAACCGATGTGCATTTTGTCATGCCCGGCAGCGGGTTGGGCAACATAGGTCGAAAAAATCCGGTCCCAGAATGAGAAGTTGAAGCCGTAATTACTATCTGTCTCACGCTGCACCGCCGAGTGGTGCACCCGGTGCATGTCCGGCGTGACGATGACGTTGCGCAACACACGGTCGAGTGACAAGGGCAAACGTGCATTGGCATGGTTGAACATGGCCATGCCGTTGAGAACGATCTCGAAGATCAACACAGCCTCCGGCGGCGCGCCCAGCGCGATGATGATGGCGGCCTTCCACACCATCGACAAAACAATCTCCAGCGGGTGAAAACGCAGGGCCGTGGTCAGGTCAAAGCCTTGGTCCGCATGGTGCATCCGGTGAATACGCCACAGCAGCGGAATTTTATGGCTCGCCAGATGTTCCAGCCAAACCGCAAAATCCAACACCACAAAGGCGATGATGCCAGCAAGAATGATCGGCACATCAACCGCATTGAACAGGCCCCAGCCCTGGCTCTGCGCGTAAATCGCCGTGCCGACGGCGGCTGCCGGAAACAGAATGCGCAAACACACCGACGATAGCACCACCATCGACAAATTGGTGAGCCAGCGTTTGGCCTTCAGCGCGCCCAGCATTTCATTGCGCTCAAGCCGTGGCGACCACAATTCGTAAGCCGCCATGACGACAAAAATGGAAAGAAACGCGGCAAGGCGAATGGTTGATTCAGACATATTCATTCCTGACAATTTGTTTGTGCTGTTTTGCGGTGCAAGCCGATGATGTGCAATTCACAATCGGTTGAGTTGCTGCGACAAATTCGGTTGAAAAACGGCCCTTTTCTTTGGCTGCGTGCTGCAGTAGGAAGCGCTAACTCCAACGCCGCAGGACAAAACCATGAGCGCGACCGCAGCAGATTTTCCGCATGTCATCACCGACGAGATGGTGGCTGCCGCTGAAAAATCAAAGGCCTGGCCCTTTGAAGAAGCGCGCAAGGTTGTCAAGCGATACGAGAAAACCGGCTATCCGGAGAGGGTGCTGTTTGAAACCGGCTATGGCCCGTCCGGCCTACCGCATATTGGCACCTTTGGTGAGGTGGCGCGCACCACCATGGTGCGCCACGCATTTCACGTGCTGACCCGCAACGCGGTACCGACGAAGCTTTTGTGCTTTTCCGACGATATGGACGGAATGCGCAAAGTGCCCGAAAGCGTGCCGGACATGGAGGCATTGAAGCCTTATCTGCAGCAGCCGCTGACCGTTGTGCCCAACCCGTTTGACAGCGAGCACAAGAGCTTTGGCCACCACAACAACGCTATGCTGCGGCGCTTTTTGGACACGTTTGGCTTCGACTATGAGTTTGCCAGTGCAACCGACTTTTATCTCAGCGGCGAATTTGACGCGGTGCTGAAACTGGCGGTTGAGCGCTATGATGAAATCATGGCCGTCATGCTGCCGACGCTGGGTGAAGAGCGCCAGGCGACCTACAGCCCGTTCCTGCCGATTTCACCCAAGACAGGCCGCGTGCTGTATGTGCCGATGAAAAGCGTTGACCCGGTCAACCACACCATCACGTTTGACGATGAAGACGGCGAAGAGCTGACGCTGCCGGTCATTGGCGGGCAAGTGAAATTGCAGTGGAAGCCGGACTTTGGCGCACGCTGGGCAGCATTGGGCGTCGACTTTGAAATGTTCGGCAAAGACCATCAGGCCAATGCGGGCATCTATGACAAAATTTGCCATGTACTGGGCGGTCGTGCGCCGGAGCATTTTGTCTATGAATTGTTTCTCGACCAGAACGGCGAAAAGATCTCCAAGTCAAAAGGCAACGGCCTGACGATTGATGAATGGCTGACCTACGCGCCAACCGAAAGCCTGGCGCTGTTCATGTTCCAAAAGCCGCGCACCGCCAAGCGGCTGTACTTCGACGTGATTCCCAAGGCGGTGGATGAGTACTACGCACATCTGTCGGCGTTTGAGCGCCAGGACATGGCGGGGCAGCTGAACAATCCGGTCTGGCACATCCATTCGGGCAATCCACCCGCTGCGGACCTGCCGGTATCATTTGCGATGATGCTCAATCTGGTCAGCGCGTCCAATGCGGCGAACCGCGAAACGCTGTGGGGTTTTATCTCGCGCTATGCGCCCGGCGTGACCGCGCAAACCCACCCACATCTCGATCAACTGGCTGGGTATGCGCTGCGCTATTTTGATGACTTTGTAAAACCGTCCAAAGTATTTCATGCGCCCGATGAAACCGAGCGTGCCGCACTTGAAGCCTTGCTTGCGGCGCTTGGCACCTTGCCGCAAGACAGCGATGGCGCGACCATTCAAGATGCGGTGCTGGCGGTCGGCAAAGGCTATGAGCGCTACCACGATCCCCAAAAAACCGGCCCCGATGGCGGCCCGGCTGTGACTGGCGAGTGGTTTGGTGCTTTGTACCGCATTCTGCTCGGCCAGGAAAAAGGCCCGCGCTTTGGCTCATTTGTCGCGCTCTACGGCGTCAACGAAACCATGGAACTGGTCAAGAAAGCGCTCGACGGCAGCTTGCGCACTGACAGCTGACTACTGGCTGGCCCAGACGATCCGGGCCATCCACTCAATGTCGGCCCGCGTGAAATGCCGGTCTTCATGCTCCGGATTAACGGATGCCAGCTCCACTTTGGCGCTGGTCATGCGTTTGAGGATTTTGGCCATCACCTCGCCGTGGCGTGTTTTGACGACAACGCGGTCACCCTTGCGCACAGTGGCCGCCGGCGACACGATAATGCGGTCGCCCGCCCGGTAAAGCGGCAACATGCTGTCGCCGGTGATCTCCAGGGCATAGGCGCGCTCCTCCAAGCCGTCAGCGCCGGGCAGAGCAACCTCATCCCACCCTTCACCGGCGGGAAAGCCGGCATCGTCGAAAAACCCGCCGCTGCCGGCCTGCGCAAGACCAAGCAAGGGAACCGAGCGCACAGCCGGTG
>JBAUIL010000189.1:0-3321 GCA_049682915.1 Ahrensia sp.
TTTTCGCTCGGCATTCTGGCTGAAGCGGGCCTGTCTTATGTGGGTCTTGGCGCGCAACCCCCTGCCACAAGCTGGGGCCGCATGTTGGCCGAAGCCCAAACCATGATGGGCATCGCCCCGCAAATGGCGCTGGCACCGGGTATCGCGATCATCATCACTGTGCTGGGGCTTAATCTGCTCGGCGACGGGTTGCGCGATGTCCTCGACCCCAAGCTCAGGCGGGACCGATGACCGCCAGTCCCATTCTTGAAATTGAAAAGCTCAGACTCACCATCGGCGACCGAGAAATCCTGCACGACATCGACATGCAGGTGCGGCCCGGCGAGGTGCATGGGTTAATCGGTGAAAGCGGCTCCGGCAAGTCGATGACCGCGCTGACGATCATGCAGCTTTTACCGTCACAAGCCGCAACCAGCGGAAAAGTGCTGTTTAATGGCACCAACCTGCTGACGGCTTCCGAACCCACGATGTGCGCCCTGCGCGGCGATGATATCGGCATGGTCTTTCAAGAGCCGATGACGGCGCTCAACCCGGTCAAAACCATTGGCGAGCAGGTCGCCGAAGGGATCCGCTTTCACACCGGCGCCAACCGTGCCGACGCCGAAGCGCGCGCCATCGCCATGCTCGACCGTGTTGGCTTGCCGCAATCGCGCTTTCCATTGAGCCGCTATCCGCATGAATTGTCCGGCGGCCAGCGCCAGCGCGTGGTGATCGCGATTGCCTGCGCCCTATCACCGAAACTGTTGATCGCCGACGAGCCGACAACCGCGCTGGACGTCGTGCTGCAAAAGCAAATCCTTGATCTGCTGCGCTCACTGGTGGACGAGCAGCGCATGGGGCTGGTGCTGATCAGCCACGATCTGGCGGTCGTTGCTGACATGGCCGATCAAATAACAATTCTGCGCCACGGCGCGGTGCAGGAAAGCGGTGAGACGGGGCAACTGTTTGCGCGCATGGCGCACCCCTACACCCGCCAGCTCGCCGAGGCGTCGACCCATGTGCCGACTTGGACAAAACGCAATGCATCACCAGCACAGGCAGAGCCATTGCTGCGTGTTGAGAACCTGACCCGCACCTATGGCAGCGCCAAAACATGGCTGAAACCCGATACGCGTTTTACTGCCGTTGATGATGTTTCATTCGACATCGCACCGGGCCGCTCGGTCGGGCTTGTCGGCCGGTCGGGCTGCGGCAAGTCCACGCTGGCACGCTTGGTGCTCGCGCTGGATACGCCAACGCAAGGCCAAATCAGTCTTGGTGGCCGCGCGCTTTTCGGCGCATCCGCCGACACGCTGGCCGCCGCACGGCGCGACATGCAGGTCGTCTTCCAAGACCCCTACGGCTCGTTCAACCCGCGCCGCACGGTGGAAAAGCTCATCAGCGAACCCTTGCACCTCGATCCAGACGTAACCACGCGCACCCAATTTCGCGAACGTGTCGCCCAAGCGCTCGATGAAGTGGCCATGCCTGCTGACGCCATGGAGCGCTATCCGCATGAATTTTCGGGCGGCCAGCGCCAGCGCCTTGCCATCGCGCGCGCCATCATCACCCGCCCGAAACTGATTGTTGCAGATGAGCCGGTGTCGGCGCTCGACGTGTCCATCCGCGCGCAGATTTTGGACCTGTTTGCAAAGCTCAATGATGAGTTGGACATCGCGTTTCTGTTCATCACCCACGATCTGGCTGTCGCGCGCGCCATCACCCATGAAACCATGGTGATGGACGCAGGCAAAATCGTTGAGCGCAACACCACGGCTGCCCTGTTGGACAACCCCAAAACGGCCGCCGCGCAGCAATTGGTGGAAGCGACGCCAAACCTGCAAAAGGCGATCAGCCGACGCCTTGGCTAGAAGATGACAGCAAGCAGCGCGACGAGCGCAGTACCGAAGCTCATTGCCCACCAGAAAATGCTGATCGCCTTATCGATATCAATGGCGGCTACTTGCTTGCGACCCGCATCATTCATGAACGGCTCGTCCGCCACATCATCGGCATAGAAGCGGGGACCACCCAACGAAATGTTCAACGTGGCCGCCATCGCGCTCTCGGGCCAACCAGCATTGGGCGAGCGGTGTAACTGTGCATCTTCCAGAACGATTTCTGCGATATCAATCGCGCTGCGGCGCGTGGTGGGCAGCAAACCCACCAGCGCGATCAGCCCAGCGGTCACCCGCGCAGGCACCCAGTTTGCCCAATCGTCTAGCCTGGCGGAAGCGCGGCCAAACGCCTGATATCGAGGCGTCATATGCCCGATCATCGAGTCTGCCGTGTTGATCATTTTGTAAGCGAGCAGACCCGGCAGGCCAAAGACCGCATACCAGAATGCCGGTGCGACAACGCCGTCCGACGCATTCTCCGCGAGGCTCTCAATCGCGGCGCGGCAAATGCCTGCATTGTCGAGACTGTCGGGATCCCGCCCGACAATCATCGCCACCGCGCGGCGACCACCCGCAAGGCCATCACTGCGCAACCCGTTGGCAACCGCCGCCACATGCTGCGCCAGTGACTTTTGCGCCAGAAACACAGCTACCAGCACAATCTCAGTCAATGTACCGATGGTGCCAGCCGCTGCAAACAAAGCCGAGAGCAGCCAGCCGACAACCACACTGACAATCACCAGCACAGCGATAGTGGCAAAGCCGTATTTCTCGCGCGTGATGTCGGCGCGCGTCACATCGTTGAAGCGCTTGTCGGCCCAGCCAATGGCCTTGCCGAATAAAACAACTGGATGCGGCACGTGCCGCCACAGCCAATCCGGATCGCCGACAAAGCGGTCCAGTAGCAGCGCAACAAACAATATCGTCAATGTCGACCAGTCAGCCATGGCCTTGGTTTGCACACATCAAAGGGCGCTTGCAAGCGCCCGGTGAAGCCGGTCCATGTCGCCCTCATCATTCGGTAGGCCAAACCGCAGCCAATGCGGCGCATAGTCAAACGGGCGCACCAAAATGCGGCTTTGCGCGAGTGTATCGGCGATCTGTGCCGCACGCGGGTGCGCAACGGTCACAAACAGGTCAGTCGCGCCCACCGGTTCAAAGTCCAAACCCGCCAGCATGTTCTGCAAGGTGTGCCGTTGATCTGCCAGCCATTGCCGGGTTTGTGCGATCCATCGCTCATCCGCGAACGCTTGCGCGCCAATTGCCAGTGCCGGCCCACTGACGGCCCACGGGCCAAGCTGGCGCTCAATCGAGGCCACCATCTCGGCATCACCCATCACGAAACCAAGCCGCACCCCGGCGAGCCCGAAGAATTTGCCGAACGATTTCATGATCAACACATGGGGCCGCACCGCAAGTTCGATCAGCGACGAGGCGGGCGCGA
>JBAUIL010000190.1:0-5526 GCA_049682915.1 Ahrensia sp.
AGTCGGCAACATTGCCGGGCCGCTGCTCGCCTATGAGGTGATGACCGCCTTCTTCCTCGAGGCTGTCTTCCTTGGCATCATGCTGTTCGGCTTCCGCCGCGTGTCCAACCGTGTCCATACACTGGCAACGTTTCTGGTGGCGTTCGGCACAACCATGAGCGCGTTTTGGATTTTGGTGCTCAATTCATGGATGCACACCCCGGCAGGCTATGAAATCCGCGATGGCGTGGCGCACGCGACCGACTGGCTTGCGATCATCTTTAATCCGTCCATGCCCTACCGTTTGGTCCACATGCTGCTGGCCTCTGGCCTGACCGTCGCCTTCCTGATCGCGGGCATGTCAGCCCTGCGCTATCTGCTGGGTGACCGCAGTGCTGCCATGTTCAAGACGCTGCGGACGGGCGTCGCCATGGGTGCGATGCTGATCCCGCTGCAAATCCTGGCCGGTGACCTGCATGGCCTCAACACCATGGAGCATCAGCCTGCGAAAGTGGCCGCCATGGAAGGCAACTGGGAAACCCGCGGTAATGTGCCATTGCTGTTGTTTGCGTTGCCCGATGAGGAAACCCGCTCGAACCATTTCGAGATCGCTATTCCGGACGGCGCGAGCTGGATTTTGACCCACAGTGCCGACGGACAAGTGCCGGGCCTGAACGATTTTGTCGCCGAAGATGGCACTGTGCTGCACCCGCCGGTCGCGCCTGTATTCTGGGGCTTCCGCATCATGGTGGGTACAGGCATGGCCATGCTGGCGCTGTCATGGGCGGCAAGCTATTTCCTGTGGCGCCGCCGCAAGCAGCCGGATGCTGAGCCGCTGCCAAAGCTGTTGATGCTTGCGCTGGTACCGATGGCGTTTTCGGGCTGGGTCGCAACGATTGCGGGTTGGTACGTCACAGAAATCGGCCGTCAGCCATGGCTGGTGACAGGCGTGCTCAATACCCGTGACGCGCTGGGCCCGATTGCCGGTGGCATGGTGCTGTCGACCTTCCTGATGTATATGGCGACCTACATCATCCTGCTGAGTGCTTATTGTTTCGTAGTGGTGCGCCTTGGCGTCAAAGCAGCCAGGGGCGCGCCGCAGGAAGCCCGGCCTGATCCGGCTGGCCAAACCGCCTTGCCCGGTGCGCCCGCGCATCTGCAACCGGCGGAGTAAGCACCATGGACATCACCGCGCTATACCCCCATCTGCCCGTCATCTTTGCCGGGCTGATGGGTCTATCCATCCTCATCTATGTGGTGTTGGACGGGTTTGATCTTGGCGTCGGCATTTTATTTGCCGCCGCACCCGTGGAAGACCGCGACCGGATGATCGCATCCATCGGCCCGTTTTGGGATGCCAATGAAACCTGGCTGGTGCTCGCCATCGGCATCTTGCTGGTCGCATTTCCCATGGCACACGGTGAAATTCTCACCGCTTTATACCTGCCCGTTGCCATCATGCTGATCGGCTTGATCGCGCGCGGCGTAGCGTTTGAGTTCCGCGCCAAAGCCAATGCCGATGAGAAGTGGCTGTGGAACCGCATTTTTCTGGGTGGCTCGTTGGTCACCGCCCTGAGCCAAGGCTACATGCTGGGTGTCTATGTGCTGGGCTTGCGCGGCGACATCATCGCTGTGCAATTCGGCCTGCTGGTCGGCCTGTGTCTGACGGCAACCTACTGCGCTATCGGTGCGGCGTGGCTGATTTATAAAACCGAAGGTGAACTGCAAAAGCGCGCCGTCGGCTGGATGCAAAAATCGCTGCTGTTCACCATGATCGGCATGGGCATGATTTCGATTGCTACGCCTTTGGCAAGTGAGCGCATTTTTGACAAATGGTTTTCCATGCCCGAGTTCATTGCGCTTTTGCCGCTGCCGGTGATGACGCTGCTGCTGTTCATCTTCCTGTTCTGGCAATTGGCTTTTCTGCCCGACCGCAATGACCGCTTCTCGCTGGTGCCCTTCATTGCCATGACCGGCATCATGTTGCTCGGCTTTATGGGCATGGCCTACTCGTTCTACCCCTATGTGGTGCCAGACAAGACCACCATTTACGAAGCGGCCAGCGCGCCCGAAAGCCTGATGATCATTCTGGTGGGCACATGTTTTGTGCTACCGGTCATCATCGGTTATTCGATTTTTGCCTATCGGGTGTTCGGCGGCAAAGCGACGGAACTGCGCTATGATTGATCAGGCGGTCTGCAACGCCTGATCCTCGACGTCTTCATCAATGTTGAGCCTGTTGCCCGCCATGGCTTCGTCGATGATCTGCATGGACTTCAGCGCTGATACCGGTGCGGAGAAGAGATAGCCCTGCATTTCATCGCACGCCATATTTGCCAAGGTCTTGAACTGCGCCTTGGTCTCCACGCCTTCAGCAATGACGTTCAGGCCCAGCGTTCGGCCCAAATCGACAATGGCGCTGGTGATGCGTTGATCGTTGGCGTTCTTTTCGATTTCGCGCACAAAAGCGCGGTCGATCTTCAAACGGTCCAGCGGGAATTTTTGCAGATACGACAGCGATGAATAGCCGGTGCCGAAGTCATCCACCGCGACACGCACGCCCATGGTGCGTAGTTTTGTCAAAATCTCAATGGCAATATCGGCATCGCGCACCAGCGTGCCTTCGGTGATCTCTATTTCAAGGCGTGTCGCAGCCAGCCCCGTCTCCTCAAGCACGGATGCAATAATGGAAGCGAGGTCCTGATTGAAGAATTGCTGAGGCGACACGTTGACGGAAATCAACAGGTCCCGCCCATTGATAGCCGGCCATTGTGTTGCTGTGCGACAGGCATCGCGCAGAACGAAATGACCAAGTTCGGCGATCACGCCGGTATCTTCCGCAATCTTGATAAACTCCACCGGTGACAGATGGCCAAGCTCGGGATGATGCCAGCGCACAAGCGCCTCAAAGCCGGTTATCGATCTGTCCTTTAGATCCAACTGAGGTTGGAAAACGGTGAAAAACTCACCATTTTTGATGGCCGGGCTCATCTCTGATTCAAGCCGTTGACGGCGCTTCAGACGACGGTGCATTTCCGATGAGAACGGCACCCAGCGTTCACTCTGACTGGCCTTGGCTTCATACAGCGCCATATCGGAGAACTTGATCAAGGTTGACAGATCATCGGCATCTTGCGGCAGTTTTGCCGAACCGATCGATACGCCAACCTGTATTTGCAACTCACCCAACTCAATGACCTGCGAAACACAATCGACAATGGCTGTGGCAGCCAGTTCGATATCGGCACTGCCATGTGGGCCAAGCGGCATCGCAATCACAAATTCATCGCCACCAAAGCGCCCAATCACCGAGCCTTCCGGTGTAGTGGCCCTGATCCGGTCCGCAATGACTTTCAGCAACTCGTCACCAACCGTGTGGCCAAAGCTGTCATTGACCGCTTTGAACCCGTCCAGATCCAAGCTCATGATAGCTGCGCCATGCGCCGCCACATCAGGGTTGGCGAGCATTTCAAATGCCATTTTGTTAAACGAGGTGCGGTTGGATAGTCCGGTGAGGTGATCATGGTGGGCAAGAAACCGGATTTCATCATCCGCCCGCATCTTCTCGCTGACGTCCAGCGCGCGTCCGCGGTAGCCGAGAAAACGCCCGTCAGCACCAAACCGCGGAATGCCCGACAGCGAGAACATCCGTTTGACGCCGTCCATGCCAACAATTTCAAAAATCTCATCATCAAACACAGCATGGCTTCTTAGCTTTGCCATGTGCTCTTCAACCGTAACTTTATACTCTTTGAGAAAAGAGACGTAAGACTTGCCGATGAATGCGTTCGCTTTGTCGCCCATTTCGTTGTAAAACTTCTGCGACAAATAAGAGACTTTCAGTTCTTCGTCGGTCTCCCACATCCAGTCTGTGCCAACTTTCTCATAGTCGTCGAGCTGCTTTGCTTTAGCTTCAAGGTTCTGTTTTGCTTGAGTCGTCGCATTGATTAGTTTCGATACGATCGAGGTGTCGCTTTCGGTCAGATCGCCCGGCGTTTCGCTGATCACCTCGTTGAGTTGGGGTATGCCGTCATTATCCTTAATCAGGCCAAGCAACTGCTCGGCGTCAAAAGCGGCATTGTGCTCGGCGAGGTTCAAGCCGATCCGCTCTTCTTCCGGTGTTACGCGAATGGCAAAGAAGCGCTTCATCACGTGCAGCGCCACAAACACTGTGCCGAAAGCCCAGGCGACCGCCATACCAACACCGAGCGCCTGCGTGGCAAACATAGCGAGGCGCGTGTCTGCCACATGCTGCGGCGCAGCCACAAATGCCAGCATTATCGTACCATAGGCACCCGCCAGCAAATGGGTCGCAATCGCATCGACCGGATCATCAAGCTTGAATTTCTTGAGTAGGATATCGGAGCCGAAAGTGGCAACCATGCCGCCACCGAAACCCAGCGCAATCGCGCCGAAGAAATCGACATAGGCGCAACCGGCGGTCACCGCCACAAGCCCGCCCAGAATACCGCTGGCAGAGGTGCGCGGCTGCATGGCACGCGGGTTGGTGATCAGATCCCACAGCAAGGCAGCCAAGCCGCCAAAGCACAGCGCCACGATGGTGTTGACAACAATATTAGTAAAATCGCTGGAGCCGGGCGGTGCGGTGCCCGCATTAAAGCCGATCCAGCTGACCGCGAGAATGAGCACACCCAGCAGGCTAAGCACGCTGGAATGGCCGGGCATGGGAACAGGCTTGCCGGCAGCGTTAAAGCGCCCGGTGCGCGGGCCTAGCACGATGCACGCAGCCAGCGCTGCAGCACCGCCTATCACATGCACAACCGTACCGCCGGCGTAGTCCAGAAAACCAATATCGGCGAGGAAAGACGGGTTATCCTCGATCAGCAAATTGCCCCATACGAGGCGTCCGAACATCGGGTAGACGATTGCCGCGATGAGCAGGCTGAGAGCCATGTAAGCACGGAAGCACATCCGCTCGCCGATGGCACCCGAAACAATGGTTGCCGCCGCCGCGCAAAAGCCGAATTGGAAAATCAGCATCGGCTGATGCAGCGGGTCGGAGAAGGCAAACCCGCCAAAACCGAAAAGGCCCGTCTCGCCATATCCAAACATGATTGTTGCGCCGAGCGTCAGAAACACGCAGCCCGCAATGATCATATCGGTGACGTTTTTCTGCGCCACATTGACGGTGTTTTTGGACCGCATGGAGCCTGCTTCTAACAACAGAAAACCCGCCTGCATGAACATCACAAGTGCCGTCGCAATCACCATCCACAACGCTGTTGTGGAAGTTGATGCATCGACCAATGTTTGCAAATACATATCAGGCTCCGGAAGAGCCCCCCGCAATTCGTCCATAGCCCGCCTCAGCTTCCCGCTTTGTCGCAGTATGAGGCAAATTGTTTACTTGTTCGGAAATGTACTGCCTAAAAAACGGCACATCAAAGAAATTGTTCATCAGTATTTGAAAGTGACAAAGTATTTCTCTCAACGGCAGCGCGCTGCGCTTGATAGGACTTATTCGCCCCCTTTTGCGCCACCCTTGCGGTGCTTTTTCTTGGGTGGGGTGTTTTTGCCGAAACTCGG
>JBAUIL010000191.1:0-3802 GCA_049682915.1 Ahrensia sp.
CGCATGGGCATAAAGCACCGTCGGCAAAATACGCGCGCCATTGCGGTCGCAATCAGCCAAATGCTCGTCATAGGCCGTGCACCGGCCCCGCACACCATCACTGATCATGGTAACACCTTGACCCAGACCGGACGCTAAGACATCCGGCCAACGGTGGCTCACCGGATGACGCCGCCCGGCAACCGCCGGGTCTGAGCCCCAAGTGAGCGAGTCACCATATGCCAAGATGGTGGTCATCGACGTTTACACCAACAGCCCCATCGGGTTTTCAATATAGCCTTTGAAGGCGCCGATTAGCTCCGCACCCAAGGCTCCATCCACACAGCGGTGGTCTGTGGAAAGCGTCACTGTCATCACGGTTGCCACGGCCAATGCGCCATCTTTCACCACAGGCCGCTGCTCACCTGCACCGACCGCCAGAATGGTCGCGTGCGGCGGGTTCACAACCGCTTGGAAGTTTTTGACGCCCATCATGCCCATGTTGGACACAGCGGTCGTGCCGCCCTGATATTCGGTTGGGGCGAGTTTCTTCTCTTTGGCGCGCTTGCCAAGGTCTTTCATCTCGTTGGAGATTGTAGACAACGACTTTTCTTCGGCCTTGCGGATAATCGGTGTGATCAAGCCGCCGGGGATCGACACGGCAACGCCGACATCGGCGTGTTTGTGCTTGACCATGTTTTCGGCGGTCCACGATACGTTCGCATCCGGCACATCACGCAGTGACAAGGCGATTGCCTTGATTACCATGTCGTTGACCGACAGCTTGTAGGCTGGCTTGTCGTCTTTGACGGGTGCGGCTTTGTTCAACTGGCTGCGCAGTGCCAACAGAGCGTCAAGCTCAACATCCACCGACACATAGAAATGCGGAATGGTCTGCTTGCTCTCGGTCAGGCGCTTGGCAATGGTTTTGCGCATGCCGTCATGCTTGACGAGTTCGTAGCTGCCCTCGTCGAAGTTTTTCAGCACAGCATCGTCAGACATACCAGCCGGTGCGGATGCAGCAGGCGCAGGTGCAGCACTTGGTGCGGCGGCTTTCGGCGCATCGTTTGCAGCGGCGGGTTGCGCGCCGCCAGCCAGTGCAGCATCAACATCGCGCTTGACGATGCGGCCTTTCGGGCCTGAACCAGCAATTGCCGTAATGTCGATGCCTGCATTGCCAGCGATACGGCGCGCCAAGGGTGAAGCAGGCACTCTCGCGCCGTCTTTAGTCGGCACAGGCCCCGCCTTGCCACCCATATCGCTTGGGGCCGCGCCCGCGCCCTTCGACGCAGCCTGCGGCTGCACCTCAGGGTGAGGACTTGATTTTACACCCTCATCCTGAGGTGCGGAGGCGCTTTGCGCCGGAGCCTCGAAGGACGAGGATGAACCGCCAGCCTTTGCGGCTTCAGCCACATCCTCACCCTCTTCCGCCAAAATCGCGATAACCGCGTTGACCTTCACAGCCTCGGTACCCGCTGGCACCAGAATTTTGGCAATTACGCCTTCATCGACTGCTTCCACTTCCATGGTTGCCTTGTCGGTTTCGATTTCCGCCAAAATATCGCCGGCTGAAACGGTATCGCCTTCTTTCACAAGCCACTTGGCGAGGTTGCCCTCCTCCATGGTCGGTGAAAGCGCGGGCATGGTGATGTTAATTGGCATCGTGGTTTCTCCTTAACCCGCGTATGTGACGGCTTTAACCGCATCGATGATTTCACCGACATTCGGCAGCGCCAATTTTTCGAGGTTTGCCGCATAGGGCATCGGTACGTCTTTACCAGCAATCGTCATCACCGGCGCATCGAGATAGTCAAACGCCTGACGCATCACCTGGTTGGCGATGTAGTCACCAACCGAATTTTGCGGGAAGCCTTCCTCAACAGTGACCAGACGTCCGGTCTTCTTGACCGACGCAATCACCGCAGGCAGATCCATCGGGCGGATGGTGCGCAGATCGATGATCTCACACTCAATGCCCATTTCGGCCAACTCGTCCGCCGCTTTGATGGCATAAGTCATGCCAATGCCGAACGACACGATTGTGCAGTCGTTGCCTTGGCGGTGCAAACGCGCCTTACCGATTGGCAGAACGAAATCATCCAGTTTCGGCACATCAAATGTTTGGCCGTAGAGAATTTCGTTTTCCAGGAAGATCACCGGGTTCGGGTCACGGATCGCGGCTTTCAGCAAGCCCTTCGCGTCCGCTGCCGTGTAAGGCATGACAACTTTCAGGCCCGGAATATGGCTGTACCATGCAGCATAGCATTGGCTGTGTTGCGCGCCAACGCGCGCGGCCGCGCCATTCGGACCGCGGAACACCATCGGCGCACCCATTTGGCCGCCAGACATATACAGTGTCTTCGCCGCTGAGTTGATGATCTGGTCAATCGCCTGCATGGCGAAGTTGAACGTCATGAACTCAACAATCGGGCGCAGACCCGTCATCGCCGCACCCACACCGATACCGGCAAAACCATGCTCAGTGATTGGCGTATCAATCACCCGGCGTTCGCCGAATTCCGCAAGCAGGCCTTCGGTGATTTTGTAAGCGCCTTGGTACTCGGCCACTTCCTCGCCCATCACAAACACTTCGTCGGTGGTGCGCATTTCTTCGGCCATGGCATCACGCAACGCGACACGCACAGTGGTCGGCACCATTTCCGTGCCCTCGGGAATTTCCGGGTCCGCAGGCATGGGCTGGGTTTCTGCTACCGGCACCACAGCCGGTGACGGCGTGGCTTCAGCGGCTTGCATCGGCGCTTCGGCACCGGCACCCTGGCCTTGTGCGGCGGCAGCCCCGCCATTGGTCTTGCCGATATCGTCGGCGCTTTCGCCTTCTTCCAGCAGCACGGCAATCGGCGTGTTCACTTTCACGCCTTCAGTGCCTTCAGCGATAAGAATTTTGCCGATGGTGCCTTCTTCAACGGCTTCCACTTCCATGGTCGCTTTATCCGTTTCAATTTCCGCCAAAATATCGCCGGAAGCGACGGTGTCGCCTTCCTTGACGAGCCATTTGGCGAGATTGCCCTCTTCCATGGTTGGTGAGAGCGCTGGCATCAGAATATCAATAGGCATGGTGGCTCTCCTTACGCATCAACCAGAATGTCAGTCCAAAGCTCGGACGCGTCCGGCTCAGGATTGGTCTGCGCAAATTCTGCGGCATCAGCCACAATTGCTTTAATGTCTTTGTCGATGGCTTTGAGGTCATCCTCAGTCGCCACATTACTGTCCAGAATGCGCTGCTTGACCTGTTCAATCGGGTCGCTTTCCGCGCGCATCTTCTGCACCTCGTCCTTGGTGCGGTATTTCGCCGGGTCAGACATGGAGTGGCCACGATAGCGATAGGTCATCATTTCCAGAATGATCGGCCCTTCACCAGAGCGCGCATGCTCTACCGCAATGTCAGCAGCAGCTTTCACCGCGCGCACATCCATGCCGTCTACGCGCATGCCTGGAATGCCGAAGGACAAACCACGCAAGGAATAGTCGTTCTGCGCTGCGTGCCGCGCGGTCGACGTGCCCATGGCGTAACGGTTGTTCTCAATCACATAGACAACCGGCAGCTTCCAAAGCGCGGCCATGTTGAAGCTTTCATAGACCTGTCCCTGGTTGGCCGCACCATCACCGCAATAGGCTGTCGAGATGTTGCCATTGTCGCGGTATTTATTGGCGAATGCCAAGCCCGTGCCGAGCGACACCTGCGCGCCGACAATGCCGTGGCCGCCATAGAAGTGCTTTTCTTTAGAGAACATGTGCATCGAGCCGCCCTTGCCGCGCGAATAGCCGTCTTTGCGGCCGGTCAGCTCTGCCATGATGCCCCGGC
>JBAUIL010000192.1:0-7699 GCA_049682915.1 Ahrensia sp.
GAAAGATATACCCACACATCGCGGAGGTTTTCGGGCTGATCAGGCATCACGCGTCATCCTCCGCCTGGCGTTTCGAGAGCCATTGCATAACCAGCCCGGTAATGGCGATGGTCGCAAGCGTGGAGACGATAAGCGTCACCGAGACCGGCACAACATCACTGCCCAGCAAGCTCAAATGAACGATAATGCCCGTGCCTGCCGGCACAAATAGCAACGACAGGTTTTGCAGCAAGCCGCCGGAAACCGCACTCAAATCGTCGGGCACGCTGCCTTTGACCGCCAAGATCGCCAGCAAAAGCAGCATCCCCGCCACCGGCCCCGGCAAGGGTGCGCCGGTCAGCGCCACAAGCGTCTCACCGACAAGCTGGCAGGCAAAAATAATCGTAATCCAAGTCAGCATTGTGTGGCCCCTTTGGCGCCACCATAACATGACAGCCAAGTTGATGTGGACCTACTTTGTCAGGCGAACAACTTGATTGACGTTTTCCGCAATCTCGGCCACCGCGTTGGCAAAGTCATCGGCGCTATCGACATAGAAATAATTATCCGGCGAAGCGCAGCGCTCGAAGTGTGGCGTCGCATTGGGGTTGCCAGCCAGTTGAACGATGGAAACCACAATCTGATCGGCCTTAATACGTTCGCACAAATTCACCATGTGGTCGAAAACGACTTGGTCGCCCATGTTCCAACCCCAAGGCTCTTGCTGTTCATATTCGCGGCGGTTGATCGTCGTACGACCATCTGACAGGAAGACGATCTGTTTGGCTGTTGTGCCATGCTCGCCGGGATAGGCTGGCTGGTTCCATTTGCCACGCCATGACTTTGAAAGCATCCGCCAAGACCACGCCAATCCTTCATCAAACCGGCCTGTGCCAGACTTGGCATCCAGTGCGTTGATTGCATTCTTCAAAACGTTGATATCAGTGGTGGGCTTGGTAAAAGGCTCTGGGCATGCCGATGTACCGGTACTCAGTACGTCCATGCCGGTTGGCATGTAATAGCCAGGATGTGTTGGCAAAAAGCTGTTTTCGGGCCGTGCGTTGTCAACCGCATATTTTAGAGATCCGATTGTCATTTCACGTGGTTCAACGCAACCGCTCCAGCCGGCAGGTTTGGAACTGGTGGTCAACCAATGTTGTTGGTTGCCAGCGGTGCCGATATTGACGCGGTCGGAAAAGGGGATGACCGAACCATAAAACTGGCCCACGTCTGCGCGCTCTTCAATTGCTTCCATCGTGTCCGCTAAAATGCGTTTGGCGTCCTGCCACGTGGTTCCGAAGTTCATTGAATTGGTCATATCGATAGCCAACACAATTTCCGTGTCGATAGCAGGAGCACTCTGCGGCAATTCGTAGGACGCGATTGCATTGACGATCAAATCACTATCAGTCTTGTTGAGAACACTGAACAGTGTGTTCTTAACATAACCGGTTCCATTGACGTGGATTTGGCCGTCATCAAGAATTTGCGTTGAAAACGCGAATGTTTTCATTTGGTTTAGACCGTCGACCTGTAACGACGCGTACTCATTTGCATATTCAATGACATCATCATCGGAAATCGTCGTCGATGCTTTCAATCCCGCTCCCGCCAAAGCTGCGGTGTCGGCAGCATTTTGCATCTGGGAATATGCGTTTTCCATACGGGCATAGTCTATTGCCATGCCAACGGCACCGAACAGCGGCACCATTGTAAGCGCAAAAATGGCGGCAAAATTACCTTCCTTTGCGTCATAAAATTTTTGCATGAGCATTTTCATGGTCGTGAAATATACGTGAAAAATAAAACTCACATTACGGAATAGGTTTCAATTGTCAGTAATTTGGGCGCGTTTGAATTCCTGCATCAATCATAGGCGCGGGCAATTGGAGTTGGTCCAGCGGTGCGACTGGAAATTTTGATACAACTAAGCCATCTGGGTGGTTTGGCACGCTGTTCCATCCTATAATGTAGTCAACACGGGACCCATTATGCGCTTTACCCAATCATTCATGGATGAAATCCGTGACCGCGTGCCGATTTCGGACGTGGTGGGTACGCGTGTGGCCTGGGATAAGCGCAAAACCAACACCACACGCGGCGACTATTGGGCGTGTTGTCCGTTCCATGGCGAAAAGTCGCCGAGCTTTCACTGCGAAGACAAAAAAGGCCGGTATTATTGTTTCGGCTGCGGTGAATCGGGCGACCATTTCCGCTTTCTGACCCAACTGGACGGCATGGCCTTTCCCGAAGCGGTGGAGCGTGTGGCGGCCATGGCCGGCGTCGCGATGCCAGCCTACGACCCTGAAGCGCAAAAGCGCGACGAGCAGCGCGCCACGCTGGTCGATGTGATGGAGATGGCGACCGCGTGGTTTGAGCAAAATCTGCAAACCCGTGTCGGCACTGACGCACGGGCCTATCTGCGCGGGCGGGGCTTGAGCGACGCGACGATTGCCAAGTTTCGGCTCGGCTTTGCCCCTGACAGCCGTTCCGCGCTGAAAGAGTTTCTTGCCTCCAAAGGCGCGTCCAAAGAGCAGATCGAGGCCACCGGCATGGTGGTGCATGGCGAAGATATTGCCGTCAGCTACGACCGGTTTCGTGACCGCATCATCTTTCCAATTGAAGACAATCAGGGCCGCATCATCGCTTTTGGCGGGCGCGCCATGAAGGCGGATGCGCCTGCGAAATATCTCAATTCGCCGGAAACCGAGCTGTTTCACAAATCCAACGTGCTGTTCAACTTCAAGAATGCACGCGCGGCAGCGGCCAAAGCCAAAAATGATCCCGTGGCACAAACGCTGATCGCCGTTGAAGGCTATATGGATGTTATCGCGCTTGATCAGGCAGGTGTGCAAAACGCCGTGGCTCCTCTCGGCACCGCGCTGACCGAGCGCCAGCTGGAGATGATCTGGCGCGCCACACCGGAGCCTGTCCTCTGCTTTGACGGTGATGGCGCGGGCCTGCGCGCGGCTAACCGCTCGCTGGATTTGGCCTTGCCTGAATTAAAGGCCGGGCGCACGGTGCGTTTCGCGCTGTTGCCGGACGGCCAAGACCCGGATGATCTGGTGAAAGCCCACGGTAAAGAGGCGTTTGTCGCCGTCATCAACAACGCGAAAAGCTTTTCTGACATGTTGTGGCTGCGCGAAACCGGTGGCCGCACATTTGATACACCCGAGCGCCGCGCTCAACTGGAAGAAACGCTGCGCGAAGCCACCAACCAGATTGCTGATCCCGCGGTGCGCCGCCACTACAACCAGGAAATGCGCGAGCGCACACAGGCCTGGTTTGGCGGCGCCCAAAATGCGGGCCGCGGCACAGGCCACTCGCGCCAACAGACCGGCCGCTATGGTGGGGCGGGCGCACGTGGCAAGCGCCTTGCCGTGACCGACCGGTTGACCGGATCATCATTGGTTTCAGGACGCGGCATGAGCCAATTGCCGCTGCGCGAAGCAGCCATTGTCAGCGCCATCCTCTGCCATCCAGATTTGCTGGAACAGCATTTTGACCTGTTCTGCACGCTGGACCTCGACAGCCAGGCCCTGCGGCAGCTGCGCAGCGCCATTTTGCAAGCCTATGGCGAACGGCCGGTGCGCAACCGCGAGCAATTGATGGACTGTGCGCCGCTGAAAAACCATCGCAGCACCGTCGACGCGGTGGACCGCGCCGTGGCGCGCGCGCGACTGTGGGTGGTAACAGGCGAAGCCGCGCTTGACGATGCGCGCGAAGGCTTTCGCCAGGCGGTGGAACTGCATCGCTCCGCCAGCGCCCTGAGCCGCGAACTCAAAGCCGCCGAAGACGCGCTTGGCAACAACCCCACCGAGCAGAATTTGGCCCGCTTGCTCGACATCCGCCGCGAGATGGCCAATGTCCAAGGGCTGGAAGCGCTGGTCGAGGGCTTCGGCGTGTCATCAGGCCGCGCCAGCAAGAGTTTCTGATTTGCCGGGCAAGCAAATAAGAATTCCGCCCCAAAAAGACACAAAACGAGACGAATCTCTCAGATTCGGCATTTTGGGGTGTTGACGCCCATTTAAATCGCGGGAATCAACACCATATGCGCTGGATGGGTTTAAAGGGCGCGTGCAGGCGAAGACGGTTGGCCAGTTTGTGCTTTTCTCAAAGCTGCATGAACCTAAATGACGGTTAACGGATGTTAAACGCTCCCGCGTTAAGTCGGATGCGACGATGTGCGTTTGCGGTGCGTGCGCAGATAAAAAAAGCCCCGCAAAGCGGTGTCGGGCCGTGGGGTTGAAGGTGGAATAATATGGCGACAAAAGAAAAAGCGAACACAGCTGATAGCGCTGAAGATACCGGCGACGGTCCTGTTTTGGATCTATCAGCCGACAGCGTTAAAAAGCTGGTCAAACTGGCCAAAAAGCGCGGCTACGTCACCATGGACGAAATTAACGCCGTTCTGCCTTCGGAAAACACCGATCCCGATAAGATCGAAGACGTGATGTCGCTGTTTAACGACATGGGCGTCAATGTGGTGGAAGACGACGAAGCCGAGCAGGAAAACGCTGAGGAAGAGTCGTCAAGCTCCAAGGAAGTTGCCGAAGCCACCGGCACGGCGGTTTCCACAACCACCAAGAAAAAAGAACCAACCGACCGCACCGACGATCCCGTGCGCATGTATTTGCGCGAGATGGGGCAGGTTGAACTGCTGTCACGCGAAGGCGAAATCGCCATCGCAAAGCGCATTGAAGCAGGCCGCGAGACAATGATTGCGGGCCTGTGCGAAAGCCCGCTGACCTTCCAAGCCATCATTATCTGGCGCGAAGAACTGATGGAAGAAAATATTCTTCTGCGCGACATCATCGACCTTGAAGCGACCTATGCCGGCCCCGAGGCCAAGCAAGCGCCGAAAGTGCCGACGCCCGAAGAGATTGAACAGGCCCGCAAGGAACGCGAAGAAAAAGAACGCGCGCTACGCCGCCCGCGCAACCATGACGACATCACCGATGTTGGCCCCAACGGCCAGCAGGAAGATGATGACGAGGAAGACGAGGTCAACCTCTCACTCGCCGCCATGGAAGCCGAGCTGCGCGAAGATGTGATGAAGTCGTTTGACGACATCGCCAACACCTATGCCAAGCTGCGCAAGTTGCAGGACCAGCAGGTTGAAGCCAAGCTGACCGACAGCAG
This sequence comes from Ahrensia sp., assembly GCA_049682915.1. Lineage (GTDB taxonomy): Bacteria > Pseudomonadota > Alphaproteobacteria > Rhizobiales > Rhizobiaceae > JBCDLI01. Next base: position 5,122 of record JBAUIL010000192.1, read on the forward strand.
CACGCTGACACCCGCCCAGCAAAAGCGCTATAAAGAGCTGCGCGACGAGCTGGTGCACAAGGTGAAGATGACCTCGCTCAGCAATCCGCGCATCGATGCGCTGGTTGAACAGCTTTACACCATCAACAAACGCCTGATCCAAAACGAAGGCCGTCTGCTGCGGCTGGCTGAAAGCTATGGCGTAGGCCGTGATGAATTCCTGAAGGAATATCAGGGTCAAGAACTTGATCCCAATTGGCTGGACCGCCTGTCCACACTTGATTCCAAAGCATGGAAAGCATTCGCCAATGGCGATGTGGAAATGATTGAGGAACTGCGCGCTGAAATTCAGGAACTGGCCACCGAAACCGGTATCGCCATCCCCGAATTCCGCCGCATCGTGCACCAGGTGCAAAAAGGCGAGCGCGAAGCGCGCATCGCCAAAAAAGAGATGGTCGAAGCCAACCTGCGTTTGGTTATCTCAATTGCCAAAAAATACACCAACCGTGGTCTGCAATTCCTTGATCTCATTCAAGAAGGCAATATCGGCCTGATGAAGGCGGTTGATAAGTTTGAATACCGTCGCGGCTACAAGTTCTCCACCTATGCGACATGGTGGATCCGGCAGGCGATCACCCGCTCGATTGCCGATCAGGCGCGCACGATCCGTATTCCGGTGCACATGATTGAGACGATCAACAAAATCGTCCGCACATCCCGTCAGATGTTGCACGAAATCGGCCGCGAGCCGACGCCCGAAGAGCTGAGCGAAAAGCTCGCCATGCCGCTGGAAAAAGTGCGCAAGGTGCTCAAAATCGCCAAGGAACCGATCAGCCTTGAAACGCCGGTTGGTGACGAGGAAGACAGCCATCTGGGTGATTTTATCGAAGACAAGGGCGCAATTCTGCCCATCGACAGCGCCATTCAAGCAAACTTGCGCGAAACCACCACCCGCGTGCTCGCCAGCCTCACCCCGCGTGAAGAGCGCGTGCTGCGCATGCGCTTCGGCATCGGCATGAACACCGACCACACGCTCGAAGAAGTCGGCCAACAGTTCAGCGTTACGCGCGAGCGTATCCGCCAGATTGAGGCGAAAGCCCTGCGTAAGCTGAAGCACCCATCAAGATCGCGCAAACTGCGTAGTTTCTTGGATCAGTGATTTGAAGAACCCGGCGAAAGCCGGGTTTTTTAATGCCAGCGTAGCGCGATAACACGCCACATTCGTCATCCCGGACGCCGTAGGCGAGCCGGGACCAATGCCGTGAGGCTTGAGCTTACTGCGCCGTTGCTAGATATGCGACCGCTAGGGCAATCACGGCATGGGTCCCGGTTTCTCGGCATTTGCTTTGCAATTGCCTGCCAACCTATGGGTCGCGCTCTGCTTGCCCGGGATGACTAACCAGGAGTATTTTGCAATCTTCTTGCGTTATGCCGGTGCTTGTGACCGATATCTAGACTCGGCCCGCCTCTGGATTCCGGCAGCAAGTCCCAGAATGACGCTGGCGGACGCGGATTTATCACCCCACCCTCCGTCATCCTCGGGCACCGTCCCGAGGATCCAGAATGGCGACAAACGTGCAAAAGCTGGATTCTCGGGCCGGAGCCCGAGAATGACGGAAATAGGGGAATCGCACCCCTCTATCCACCGTCATTCCGGGGCTGCGAAGCAGAATCCGGAACCCAACCCCGTGAGGGGGAGGGATTAGACGTCATTGGTCACATTCTGATAGCCCACGGCACTGGGTTCCGGATCGCTGGCGCGTCCGGAATGACGGCGGCTAAAATGGGCCACGCCGGGAAAAAATGCCGGAATGACGCTGGCGGAGGCGGCTACGTCACCCAACCCGCCAATCCACCGCACCACGCCCATGCGCTTCCAAAAACGCATTACACTGCGAAAACGGCTTTGTTCCAAAAAAGCCGTTATGGGCGCTGAGCGGGGAGGGGTGGGGGCTTTTGAGCACCAGATGTTTTGTCTCATCCACGAAGGCGGCTTTTTTCTGGGCGTGAGCGCCCCACAAAATAAAAACAGTTGGCTCGGCGCGCTCATTGACCAGCCGTATCACCGCATCAGTAAAGCGCTCCCAACCCTTTTTCTGGTGGCTCGCGGCTTGGTGGGCCTCAACCGTCAGCACGCTGTTGAGCAGCAACACGCCTTGCGCGGCCCATGCCTGAAGGTTGCCATGGGTGGCGGGCGCAATGCCAAGGTCGGCCTGCAACTCTTTGTAGATGTTGACCAGCGAGGGCGGCACGCGCACGCCGTGCTGCACCGAAAAGCACAGCCCATGGGCTTGGCCCGGACCATGGTAAGGGTCCTGGCCCAAAATGACGACCTTGACCTGGTCAAGCGGTGTCGCATCCAGCGCGGCAAACCAACGCGCGGGCGGCGGGAAAATGGTCTTGCCTGCTGCGCGCTCGTCACGCAAAAACTGCCGCAGCGCCGCCATGTAGGGTGCTTCGAATTCCCGCGTCAGCGGTTGCCGCCAGCTGTCATGCAGTTTGATCGTGTCTGTCATGTGCTGCGGTTTGCCAGCGCCGCGCGCCCGCTGTCAATTCTGGTTCAGGCGCCCGGCGCGTGCTCTTTGCAAAACGGCGTGTG
>JBAUIL010000193.1:0-7612 GCA_049682915.1 Ahrensia sp.
TCAGCGCCCGCTGGGCCATCGACCCCGCAAGCTTGGTTGACCCCGCCGCGACAGCCAGCGACATGATCGGCAAAGTCCGCCAGATTCACGATTTTCTGAAGCCGCTCTCGGTCGCGTTTTAAGCGAATTCGCTGACGCTATATTGCCTACCCTTCCAGCTCCTCGCGCAGCATTTCCAACTCCAGCCAACGCTCTTCTTTTTCATCGCGCAGCGCCTGCTTGTCGCCGATCAGTTTGGACACTTCGGCAAAACGCGCGGGCTTGGCGGCAAACAGAGTGGGATCGGCCATCTCGGCGGTCAGTTTTTCGATTTCCGCTTCCAGCGCCTCGATTTCCTTGGGCAGCGTTTCCAGCGCATATTTGTCTTTATAGGACATCTTTGCAGAAGACTTTGGCTTCGGCTTGATCTCTTTGGCTTGCTCTTTCTTCGCCTTGTCCTTGGCTTTGGCCACCTCGCCGCGCTGCGCCAACATGTCGGTGTAGCCTCCGGCATAGGTGATCCATCGGCCCGGATTGGCCTCATCGGGTGCAATCACCGCATTGACCGTGCGGTCGAGGAAATCACGGTCATGGCTGACCAGCAGCACGGTGCCCGCAAAGCCCGCAACCAGCTCCTGCAACAGATCAAGCGTTTCCATATCCAGATCATTGGTCGGCTCATCAAGGATCAACAGATTGGCGGGCCGCGCCAGAATTTTGGCGAGCACCAGCCGCGCTTTCTCACCCCCGGACAATTCCCGCACAGGCGTGCGCGCCTGTTCCGGCTTGAACAGAAAATCCTGCATGTAGCTCATAATATGTTTTTGTTCGCCATTGACGATCAGGTTCTGGCCGCGCCCATCCGTCAGAAAGTGCTCCAGCGTCTCGTCAGGGTCCAGCGCATCGCGCTTTTGGTCCAGAAGCGCTGTCTCCAAATGGGTGCCCAGCTTTACTGCGCCTTTGTCAGGCGCCAGCTCTCCAATCAGCATTTTTATCAAAGTGGTCTTGCCCGCACCGTTGGGGCCGATCAGACCGATCCGGTCACCCCGGTTGATGCGGATGGAGAAATCACGCACCAGCATCTTGCCGCCCAGCGTTTTTTCAAGGCCATCGGCCTCGATCACCACCTTGCCCGTCGCGCGTGCGTCAATCGCTTCCAGCTTGGCTGTGCCTTCGGCGCGTTGGTGATCGCGATATTGGGTGCGCAATTGCTGCAGTTCACCCATACGGCGCATGTTGCGCTTACGCCGTGCTGACACGCCATAGGTCACCCAATGCTCTTCGCGCACAATCTTTCGCTTGAGCTTGTGTAAATCGCGCTCTTCTTCCTCCAGCACCTTGTCGCGCCACTCTTCAAAGAACGCGAAGCCCCGGCTGTGCTCACGCACCACACCCCTGTCGAGCCACAGCGTCGTGTTGGTTGTGGTGTCAAGAAAACGCCGGTCATGGGAGATCAGCACCAGCGCGCTTTTGCTGCGTGCCAACTCGCCTTCCAGCCATTCGATCACCGGCAGGTCGAGATGGTTGGTCGGCTCATCCAGCAGCAAGATATCCGGTTTGATGGCCAGCACGTGCGCCAGCGCGGCCCGCCGCGCCTCGCCGCCCGACAGCGCATCCACACCCCGCTCTGCGTCAAGACCCAGATTGGTCAGCAGCGCCAGCGCCTGATGCGGGTCATCCAACGTCGACAGACCGGAGACGACATAGTCACCCAGCGTTTTATGATCGCCAAAATCCGGCTGCTGGCGCAAATAGCGCACGGTGGTGTTGCGCTCGCTGGTGACCTCGCCGCTTGTCGGCTGCACCAGATTGGCAACAATTTTGAGCAACGTCGATTTGCCCGAACCGTTGCGCCCAACCAGCGCGATGCGATCACCCGCGCGCACGGAAAATGACACATCGGTCAGCAACGGCGTACCGCCAAAGGTCAGTGATATCTCAGATGCGCGAAGCAGGGGTGCCGAAGGGGCCATGATTATTCCGCCGGTGGATCATAGTGGCGATGTGGCCCCAACGCCACCAAAAAGCAAGCCGCACCGCCTGTGCAGGCGATGCGGCTTTTATTCAGTCAGACCGAAATGCTTATGGGCAAGCGGCGATATAGGTTGAGCCGTCTTGCGCGCGGTAACGGCAATTGCCATTTGACAGGCGGCCAAGCAGGAAGCCTGAACCACCACCGACAGCGGCACCGATAGCAGCACCACGTACGCGGTTATTATCATCAAGAGCGGCACCGATAACAGCGCCACCAATAGCGCCACCGGCGGCCGTTTGCTCAGCGGTCGTGCAACCGATAAGCGACAAGCTCAGCAGTGCAGCAGCGGAAATAGATACGAATGATTTCATGGTGTGTCTCCTTCCATGGGACCTTGTGAAACATCTGCCAGCGAATCAAAGCTGAACGATGACAAGAGCCTCACCAGATGACAGATTAACGCTTAACCGATCCTGAACAAGGTTTGATAATGTCAGCGTAGAACCAAGCGCAACGCTGGCATTGTCCAAGGGCCAACGTGCGCCTTCAATGGTCAAGCCGGATACATTGTTCCCAACCACTGAAAAAATAGTACCTGCAGGAAAATCAGCATCAAAGCCTTGTCCCGGCACCAACGGGTAGAATTCCTCGCGCCCTGAGCTTGCCCACAGCCGCGCGGAAACGCGTTGCGCCAGCGCCATCAGGCCCAAAAGGTTGAACAACATATGGTCGGTGCGGTTGCCACCCGACGCGCCCAAAACCACAATATCGGAGGCGCCCATGGCAATGGCGCGCGCGATGGCTAATTCGCCGTCCGATGCCGCTTTGGCTGCGGGATGGGTTTCGCGCGGCACATCAACATAGGCTTGCTTGAGGTCTTGGTCCGTCGAATCAAAATCGCCCACCCACAAAACGGGCACCGCATCGAAGGCTCCCGCATGGCGCATGCCACCATCGGCGGCAATAATGCTGCGGCCCGCCATTTGTTTTTTCAACCGCGGTGTACCGGTGACATCGCCATCGAGCAGCACCGCATACCGACCATCAAAATTGTCTTTTGTCATGCGGCAGCCATAAACGCCGCAGCCTGCACTGCCAAGCGGCTGCGCGCGAAACCACTTGCAACGTCGATGCACGCTGCTTATGTTCGGCCTGTTCTAACGGGGTGCCGTCTATCGGCTGAGAGGGCAAATCAATGTCCAACCCGATGAACCTGATCCGGTTAAGACCGGCGTAGGGATTAGACGCAAAGCATTCGCCTTTGGGACTTTCCGCGCCGGGATCATACAGTCACAAAGGAGCTAACGATGACCTTGATCCCCCGTTCGACACTTCTAGCCACCACCATTTTTACCCTGATGAGCATCACCGGCGCCCATGCTGCCGACAAGCTCACCATTTACACCTATGACAGTTTCGTCTCCGATTGGGGCCCGGGACCCAAGGTTGAGGAAGCCTTTGAAGCGACCTGCAATTGCGATGTGGAATTTGTCGGCGCCGCCGATGGTGTGGCCCTGCTCAACCGTTTGCGGCTGGAAGGCGACCGCACCGATGCCGACATCGTGCTTGGCCTTGATACCAACCTGCTTGCAGACGCAAAGGCCACCGAATTATTCGCGCCGCATGGGCTGGACCTCAATGAACGCTATACCGTGCCCGGTGGCTTTCTTGACGACACCTTCGTGCCGTTTGACTACGGTTTTTTCGCCATCATCTACGACACCCAAAAAATCCCCAATCCACCCACCAGCATGGAAGCGTTCCTTAATGGCGATCCATCCCTGAAGATCGCGGTACAGGACCCGCGCACCTCGACACCCGGCCTAGGCCTCATGCTGTGGCTGAAAGAGCTTTATGGTGATGATGCGCCGGCGGCTTACGCCAAACTCGCCGAGCGCACGCTGACGGTCACACCGGGTTGGTCCGAGGCCTATGGCCTGTTCACCGACGGTGAAGTGCCGATGGTGCTGTCCTACACGACGTCGCCCGCCTATCACATGATCGCCGAAGATGAGGGCCGCTATCAGGCGATGGCCTTTGAGGAAGGCCACTACATGCAAATTGAAGTGGCAGCACAAACCACCAAAGGTGCCGAAAACCCGCTGGCGGTGCAATTCCTCGATTTCATGACCAGCCCGGCCTTCCAATCCATCATTCCCGAAACCAACTGGATGATGCCAGCCGCCGCAAACGGCGTGGAATTGAACCCGGTCTTCGACAAGCTTGTGACCACCGACAAGCCATTGTTGATGGACAGCGATACCGTTGCGCTCAACCGCCCGGACTGGGTGGCCGAGTGGCTGGAAGCCATGAGCCGGTAAGTGACGGCGTCAACCCGCCCGATGGGAACACCATTAGCCGGCGCGTTTTGCGCGCTGGCTTTTCTCGTCGTGCTGGTCTTTGGTGCGCTCGTTCCGGTCATCATGTTCGGCTTTGTCGGTTCGGGTGCACAGGCCCACACCGTTTGGGCAACGCTCACCGAGCCCTACATTGTGCGCGCCCTGCGCTTCACGCTGTGGCAGGCGTTCTGGTCGACAGTGCTGTCAGTGTTTGTCGCCATTCCGGTTGCCATTGCGTTGCATGAAGACAAAACGCTGCCCGGGCGCACCTGGCTGCTGCGGCTGTTCGCCCTGCCGCTGGCCCTGCCGCAAATCGTCGCCGCCCTGGCGCTGGTGGCGTTATACGGCAGCAATGGGCTGGTGTCTGACGGCTTTGAGGCGCTGGGGCTTTCCTTCCCGTCGATCTACGGTATCACCGGCATTTTAATCGCCCATGTGTTTTTCAACGCACCAATGTGCGTGCGTTTTTTGCTGGCCGCACTCGACACCATGCCGCCGGAATATGACCGACTGGCGAGCCAGTTGGGTATGGGCGTGGCGGCGCGCATTCGCTTGGTGTACTGGCCAACCATGCGCCGGGCACTGCTCAGCGCCGCCGCTTTGGTGTTCATGCTGTGCGTTACATCGTTTACTATCGTGTTGACCTTGGGCGGCGGCCCCCGCGCCACCACGCTGGAAGTTGCCATCTATCAGTCACTGACTTTCGATTTTAATGTCGCCCGCGCGGTCACCCTCACCGCCATGCAATTAGCGCTCACAGGATGTGCGGTGTGGTTGCTCAGCCGCATGGGTGCAACGGTGACCACCGGCGCTACCATCAACCGGCGCCGCCGCGTCGCCTTTGCGGGCGGCAACACATGGACCAAGCGCGCCGCATCTATCGCCATTGTTCTGCCAGTGGCGGCTTTCGTGTTGACGCCCTTTGGCGTCATTGTGGTCAAGGGCCTCGCGGCTTCCCCTCTGTCGGTGCTGGCAAAGCCAGGCCCGTTTGATGCGATGTTGACCAGCCTGTCGCTTGGGCTGGCCGCCAGTCTGCTAACCGTTGTCTTGGTGCTGGCGCTTGGCACCGGCAGCGCTGGCTTGATGCTGAAACGGCGCAATATGGGCCATCCCTCACGGCTTGAAGCCATGCTGACCGAAGCGCCCGCCCTCGTATTGGTATTACCGCCGATTGTGCTGGCGGCAGGCTGGTTTCTGGCGCTGCGCCCGATCATCAATCCCTATGCGGCGGGTCCCTATCTGGTGGTTGCCATCAATGCGGCCATGGCGCTGCCGTTTGCCGCACGGCTGCTGTTGCCCGCCATTCAGGCGCATGTGAGCCGCACCCAAAACCTCACCGCGCAACTGGGCGTGAGCGGCTGGGCCAAGCTGCGGCTCATCGATTGGCCGGTGCTCCGCCGACCGGCCCTGTTGGCCGGGGGCTTTGCCATGGCGCTATCGTTGGGCGACGTCGGTGTGATCGCACTTTTCGGTTCGCGCGACTTGCAAACGCTGCCATGGCTGATCCTGCAGAATATGGGCAGCTATCGCAGCGAGGACGGTGCCGCTTTGGCGCTGGTCTTGTGCCTCATGACGTCCACGCTGATGCTGATCGCAGACCGCGAATTGACAGCCGGAAGAGACCACAACGATGACTGATACGCTGCGGCTCAAGGATGTGCGTTTCAGCTATGACGGCGTCCACCAGATGCGCTTTGACGTCTCCATCGCCAGCGGCGAGTTCGTCGCCATTCTAGGTGCCAGCGGCTCGGGCAAATCAACCCTTTTGTCCCTTCTGGCAGGCTTTGAAGAGGCGCAGTCCGGCACCATCATTCTTGCCGGTCAGGATGTGACCCAAGCGCCGCCGGCCAAACGGCCCATCTCCATGGTATTTCAGGACAACAACCTGTTTGCCCATCTCAGCGTGGCCGACAATGTGGGACTTGGCCTCGCACCCAATTTGAAGCTGAATGACGCCATGCGCGCCAAAAGAAATGACGCCCTGGCGCGCACCGGCTTGGCTGATTTGGCCGACCGCAAGCCAGACCAGCTGTCCGGCGGCCAGCGCCAACGTGTCGCGCTCGCCCGTGCGCTGGTGCGCAACCGGCGGGTGCTGCTGCTCGACGAGGCCTTTGCCTCACTCGGCCCCGGCCTGCGCGCCGACATGCTCAATCTCGTCAAAGCCCTGCATCGGGAGGCCGGGCTGGTGACCTTGATGGTCACCCATGCGCCCGAAGACGCGGCACTGGTCGCCGACCGTGTGCTGTTTGTCGACCAAGGCGCAATCATATGGGACGCGCCTGCCGCCTCCGCCTTCGATCGGCATGACCTGCCCCCGCAGGTACAGCACTATCTTGAGACATCGGGCGATAACAGTGCTTGAAGCGCACCGGCTTTACCGCCATATCTGACGATGTCACTGGTTCGATAATCGCAGTAACGCCGCAATTGGACCCTTTAAGCCTAAACAAACATGTCCACCCTTGGGTGGGACGATTATGGAATGTCTGGTCTGTGCATAGCGAAAAGGCAAACTTGAAAGTGGCGGCCCCAGCGCGCGGCGCGCAACGTGCGCGGCGCCTTTCGCTCGCCGTCGGCCTTGCACTCGCACTGCCGCTCGCCGCATGCACATCCATCGGAGACTTTACCGACGATGCCACATTAGCGCCATCGGCCAGCCCGGTCACCGTCGACAATGTGCGCAGCGGTCGCTTGGCACGCATCGGCGCAGCCCAGCATCCGCGTATTTTGGAAACCTATGGCGGCGAGTACTCAAACCCTGCGCTGGAGCGCATGGTCGCAAGCATTGTTGGCCGCCTGGTGACCGTGTCGGATAATCCTAGCGAAGTCTATCAGATCAGCATTCTCGACACACCACTGGTCAACGCCTTCGCGCTGCCAGGCGGCTATCTGTATGTTTCACGCGGCTTGCTGGCGCTGGCCAACGATCGCGCCCAACTCGCCGCTGTCATCGCCCACGAGATGGCACATGTGACAGCCAATCACGGCATTTTGCGCCAACGCAAGGAAGCCGAAGTGGGCCTTGGCCAACGTGTCGTCAGCGAGGTGCTCAACGACAATGCGGGTGCTTCGCTTGCGGCGGCGCGCAGCAAGCTCGACCTCGCACAGTTCTCGCGCATACAGGAATTGGAGGCCGATGCCATCGGCATCGCTGCAATGGCCGAAGCGGGCTTTGACCCCTATGCAGCAGCAGACTTTCAAAAGGTCATGGCGACGTTCAGCAATGTGCGCAGCCATTCTGCCGCTGAAAACATGGTGGACTTCCTGTCAACCCACCCTTCGACACCGCAGCGGGTTGATCTGGCGCTGGGCCATGCAC
>JBAUIL010000194.1:0-6376 GCA_049682915.1 Ahrensia sp.
GACATGACATTGAGAATGCCCTTACCGATTGACTTGATATAGCGGGCAACAACATCATGCTTGTCGACTTCCGGCGGGAATTCACCGTTGGAATGCATGTCCTGCAAAGTATCAAACGCCAGATATGGGTTGATCGCTTCCGCGCCATAGCCCGCCAAACAGCAGAAATGATGCACCTCACGAGGCTCACCACTTTCCACAACCAAGCCCACAGATGTGCGCAGGCCCTTACGGATCAGATGATGATGCACCGCCGCCGTCGCCAGCAGAGCCGGAATGGCAATCCGGTCCGGACCGATATCGCGGTCTGACAAAATGATGATGTTGAAACCTTTGCGCACGGCCTTTTCGGCGCGTTCACACAGTTTCACCAGCGCTTGCGCCATGCCGTCGACGCCATTTTCGGCTTCGTAAGTTGTGCGGATGGTTTGCGTGTCAAACAGCTCTTCCATCTCACCAATGTGACGGATTTTCTCCAGATCATTATTGGTCAGAATGGGCTGACGCACTTCAAGGCGCTTGCTTTTGGTGGTGCCGTCCAGATTGAAGATGTTTGGACGCGGGCCGATGAATGAAACAAGGCTCATCACCAGCTCTTCGCGGATCGGGTCAATCGGCGGGTTGGTTACCTGGGCAAAGTTCTGCTTGAAATAGGTGTAAAGCAGTTTCGACTTGTCGCTCATGGCGGAAATCGGCGTATCGGTGCCCATCGAGCCAATGGCTTCCTGGCCGGTTGTCGCCATCGGCGCCATCAGAATTTTTGTGTCTTCCTGCGTGTAGCCGAATGCCTGCTGACGATCGAGCAAAGACACATCCAGCCGTGGCGGACGCGCTTGCACGTCGCGCTGTTCTTCCAGAATGATCTGGCTTTCTTTCAGCCACTCGGCATAGGGGAAGCTGGAGGCGATCTCCGCTTTGATCTCCTCGTCCGAGATGATGCGGCCTTTTTCCATATCGATCAGCAACATCTTGCCCGGCTGAAGACGCCATTTACGCACAATGTTTTTTTCCGGCACGGTGATAACACCGGCTTCTGACGCCATGATGATGCGGTCATCATCGGTAACGATATAGCGCGCGGGCCGCAAGCCGTTGCGGTCCAGTGTCGCGCCAATCTGGCGGCCATCGGTGAACGCCACCGCAGCGGGTCCGTCCCACGGCTCCATCAAGGCGGCGTGGTACTCGTAAAACGCCTTGCGTTGCTCATCCATCATGGTGTTGCCGGCCCACGCTTCGGGGATCAGCATCATCACGGCATGGGCCATGGAATAACCACCCTGCACCAGAAATTCGAGCGCATTGTCAAAGCAAGCCGTGTCTGATTGGCCCTCATAGGAAATCGGCCAAAGCTTCGAGATCTCATCACCGAACAGTTCGGACGCAACCGACGCTTGACGCGCCGCCATCCAGTTCACATTGCCGCGCAGCGTGTTGATCTCGCCATTGTGCGCAACCATCCGGTAGGGGTGCGACAGTTTCCAGCTCGGGAAGGTGTTTGTGGAAAAACGCTGATGCACAAGCGCGACCGGGCTTTCAAAGCGCGGATCCAGCAGATCAAGATAATATTTACCCACCTGATAAGCCAGGAACATGCCTTTATAAACAATGGTGCTGGTCGACAGCGACACAATGTAAAAGCCGTTGTCGCGACCTTCGGTTTCGGCATAGACACGGTTGGAGATGACTTTCCGCATGATGAACAGCCGACGCTCAAACGCGGCTTCGTCCAAGCCATCGGGCTTGGCGAAAAACACCTGGGCGTGATGCGGCTCGCTGGCCGCGATATCCGGCGCGGTCGACAGCGATGAATTATCAACCGGCACATCGCGGCTGGTCAAAATTTCAACACCCTCGGCGGCAGCGGACTCTGTGATGATTTCCATGCAGCGAGCGCGCATTGCATCATCTTTCGGCATGAAAATGTGTGCCACCGCATAGCTGCCAAATGCCGGCAGCGTCACGCCCATCTCCGCCAGCACCGGACGGAAAAACGAGTCGGGAATACGCACCAGCATGCCAGCGCCATCACCCATCAGCGGGTCAGCACCCACCGCACCGCGGTGCGTCAGGTTTTCAAGCATCGCCAAACCATCAAGCACGATCTGGTGCGATGGCTGGCCCTTCATGTGTGCGATGAAGCCCACACCACAGGCGTCGTGCTCATTGCGCGGATCATACAGGCCTTGCGCGTCCGGCAGGCCGATCTTCTTTGCCTTTAGCGTTTCTGAAAATGGCGTTTTGGCGCTGCGCGCCTGCAAGTCAGTTGCCGCAACAAAAGATGGCGTCAATTTCGTCATCATCGTTCTCCAAAACGCAAGGGAGCACATTCAGCGCGCTCAGTTGTGCGCCTATTTAACAGACATACGCGCAAGTTCCATGCGACAAACTTCAATCCTGTTCAATGCTAATCCGCGCTATGCGGAAAAACAGGATCAAGCCTATCGGTGTGGCGTCTTTGAAAGGACCCAGAACCCAAGCCGCAAACAGTGTGTTTGCGTTACATCCATAAAATAGGACAGCAATAGTGACCTATTTTATGGCAGAAAAATTCACCTGCCACAAGGGACGCGCTCAAAGTTTTCCATTGACGCCTATTGTATCGGCATGGCGTATCACCCCCAAGGGAGAACCTGCCAATGTATTTTGCTTCAGACAACTGGGCTGGCGCCCATCCGAAGGTCGCCGAAGCTGTCCTGCGTGACAATGCGGGCAACCGGCCCGCCTATGGCTTGTCAGATGACGACAGACAACTCGATGTGCTTTTCAGCGATATATTTGAGACCAAAGTATCCGTATTTTTGGTCAGCACCGGCACGGCTGCCAATGCCTTGGCGTTGTCAGCCATGGCCAAGCCCGGCGCAGTTCTGTTCTGCCATGACGAGGCCCATGTGCGCGTTGATGAGTGTGGCGCGCCTCTGTTTTTCGCACCGGGCATGCAGTTGCAAGGTGTCAGCGGCGCTGTTGGCAAAATAGACATCAACGCCTTGCACGCCGCTGTTGAGACAGTGCGCGGCGGCGGGCTGAACGCAGGACGGCCCGGTGGCCTGTCACTCACCCAGGCCACCGAAAGCGGCACCGTTTACACACTTGACGAAATCAGCGCACACACCGCGCTGATGAAAAGCCATGGGCTGCACACTCATTTGGATGGCGCTCGCTTCGCCAATGCGCTGAGAGCGCTCCAATGCACCCCGGCGGACATGACATGGCGGCAGGGCATTGATGTGCTTTCATTCGGTGGCACCAAAAACGGCTGTTGGTGCGCTGAAGCGATCATCGTGTTCAATCAAGACCTCGCGCGCGACATGCATTTCCTGCGCAAGCGGTCCGGCCACCTTGTTTCCAAGATGCGGTTTATGACCAGCCAGTTCAAAGCCTACCTCGCTGATGACCTCTGGCTGGAGCTGGCGGATAAGGCCAATGCGCAAGCCGCAAAACTGCGCCAAGCCGTTCGCCACAGCAACCACGCGCGGCTGGCCTGGGACAGCGCGATCAATGAGGCCTTTATCGCTGCAGATGAAAAAACAATCGCCGCTTGGCGCAACGCAGGACTACGTGCCAGCGACTGGCAAGTACCCGTTGCTGAGCAACAAGAGCTGCTGATACCGGGGCAAAAAATCATTCGCCTTGTCACCAGCTTTGCGACCACCGACGCAGAAATTGACGCTTTTACACAGCTCATTGCGACACTCACAAAACAGTGATCGCTCAGTGACAATAAATCGCATTGGCTTGATTTCACTTTGATCGACGCGTTTGGAACGATGATCCCACCGGCGCCAAAGTCGGACCATTTAACTTCTAAAGGGAACCTATCCATGTCTAACGCAATGAAAAAAACTGTCTCTTCAGCCGCTAGCGGCATTGTTCTTGCTTCAGCTGTTGCTGCTGCTGTCGCCGGCGTAAACCTTGCAGGCGTTACCGATGCGCACGCAGCCAACGAAAAGTGCTACGGCATCTCATTGGCTGGCAAAAACGACTGTGCCGCTGGCCCGGGCACAAGCTGCCAAGGCACATCAACCGTTGATTACCAAGGCAACGCTTGGACCTATGTTGAAGAAGGCACTTGCGTTTCAATGAGCAAAGACGGTGGCCGCACCGGTTCGCTGACACCACTGACACGCGATCTGCCAGCATAAGCTGATCGTTAGACGCTAAAGCAACCGGCCCGGGGTCCATCATGACTGCATTCAACGCAAAGCAATTCCATGATCATGCGGAGACCTCGTCCCTCAACGGTCCCGCACCGGGCCGGTTTGCAACCGATGCCACCATCGACAAAACCACCGTCGGCGTCGGCTTCAAACATGACCATGTCGATGCCATTCTGGAAGACAGCGGCGACGTCGGCTTTCTGGAAGTGCACGCCGAAAACTACATGGGCGATGGCGGTCATCCGCACCGCATTTTGGAGCGCGTGCGCCAGGACTTTCCCATTTCACTGCACGGCGTGTGCATGTCGCTAGGCGGCAATCAACCGCTGGACAAAGATCATCTGAACCGCTTTGCCGCGCTGGTAAAGCGCTATGAGCCAGGCCTTGTTTCAGAGCATCTGGCTTGGGCGACCCATGATGATGTTTTCTACAATGATTTACTTCCGCTGCCCTACACGGATGAAACGCTGAACCGCGTATGCGAACACGTTTCGCAAATGCAGGATGCCATAGGCCGCACCATCTGCCTGGAAAACCCGGCCACCTATGTGGTGTTCAGCAATTCCACGATGAGCGAGACCGATTTCCTGCGGGCAATCGTCGAGCGGACAGGCTGTCAGCTGCTGCTTGATCTCAACAATGTCTTCATCTCAGCGACCAACCACAATTTTTCCGCCACCCAATATCTGGAACGCTTTCCGCTTCATGCGGTGGGCGAAGTGCACCTGGCGGGCCATACCCAGCAAACCGACGATGCGGGCGCGCCGCTGCTGATTGACAGCCATAACCGCCCGGTTTCTCACGATGTCTGGCGTCTCTACAAAGTTTTACTGCACTCGCGTGGCCCTGCACCAACATTGGTCGAATGGGATTCGGATTTGCCGGAATGGTCGGTCTTGCGCGGCGAAGCAGGCCAAGCCAAGCAGGTGCAACAGCGCATGGCGAAAATGAGCCAGCCCATGGGCACGCGACATGGTTAGCGTTGACGCACATACAACGCAGTGCCCTGCACATGACACACAGCGCTTTGCTTCCGGCTTGCTCAACCCGTCCGTCGCCACGCCACAAACCGTCACCACAGTCGACAATGGCGTCGCTGACAAGCGCTATAATGTCTACCGCAACAATGCCACTGTCAGCCTGATCAGTGCATTGGCCGACATTTTCCCGGCCACCAAAAAGATCATCGGCGAAGAACGCTTTTCGCTTTTGGCGCGCAGCTATGTGCGCGCGCATCCGCCGACCAGCCCCTTATTGTTTCGCTATGGCGATGGTTTCGCTGATTTTGCTGGCGCGTTCGAGCCGATCGCCCATTTGACCTATCTGAAAGATGTGGCAACCGCCGAGCGCCTGTGGCTCACAGCATTTCACGCCGCCGACGAGCCAGCGCTGACTGGCGAACTGCTTTCTGCCATTCCGCCAGACATGCTCGGCGACGTGGTTTTTCACCGCCATGCGGCAACCGCGACAATTGTATCTGACAAAGCCGTATTTTCCATTTTCGCCATGAACCGTGATCTCATGCCACTTGAAGCTATTGATCTCGACCAACCGCAAGCAATCCTGATCACGCGGCCTGCCTGTGATGTGGTGGTCACCGGCATTGATACCGGCGCGGCCGCATTCATCGACGCTTTTGGTCCCGGTGCGACGCTCAATGACGCGCTGGCGGCGGCATTTGCAGTTGATGAAACATTTGATCTTTCCGCGGCCCTTGGCCTGGTTCTTCAAGCTGGCGCTCTGCGCGCTCCAACAATAACAAAAACCACATGAATGGGATAAGACCATGAGCATGATCCTCGACAATTCAGAACCGGCGCCCCCCGTCAAACAGACCTCTCATTTGGGCAAATTGCTACGCCTTCCGGCCATCATCGCGCAGCCAGACCTCACATCGCTGGCGCTGCGCATCGCCGTTGCAGTGCCTTTCTGGAAATCAGGCGTCTTGAAATGGGATGGCTTTCTAGACCTGGCACCGATTGCCACCCTCTTGTTTGAAAACGAATTCAAGCTGCACATTTTCGGCAATGTCATCGACTACCCGTTCCCGCATCTGGCAGCCTTCGGCGCCGGTGTTGCGGAAATCATATTGCCCATCCTGTTGGTATTGGGTCTGTTCACCCGCTATGCCGCGCTCGGCATTCTGGCGATGACGGCCATCATCCAGATCACCATTCCCACTGGCTGGCCGCTGCACCTGACCTGGGCCGCCATGGCCATCG
>JBAUIL010000195.1:0-4841 GCA_049682915.1 Ahrensia sp.
TTCGCTTAAAACGCGACCGAGAGCGGCTTCAGAAAATCGTGAATCTGGCGGACTTTGCCGATCATGTCGCTGGCTGTCGCGGCGGGGTCAACCAAGCTTGCGGGGTCGATGGCCCAGCGGGCGCTGATTGCCAATTGCTCTGTTGCGGCCAATACCGGCATAAAGCATTGGTGCGCGTCGCAGCGTATCACCAAGTCCAGGCTGACCGCGTAGGGCGAGACGATCTGACAGCTAAAGCCCGGCTGTGCCGCGACGCTGGCGCAGATGAAATCTGTGCCCCGCGTGATCTTCGCATCGGCGCTTGCGAGGTCGGCTTTGTGGGTGGCGGCGTTGTCAGCGATAGCGGTTTCCAGTTCATCGGGCGCAAAGACGCTCAACTCTTTAAAGCCTGCATTCAGCGCTGCTGGATCATAGAAAATCTGCCGGACAATCGGGATCGGGTTGCCGTGGCCGTCCTTGGCGACATCGGTAATCGGCAAGCAGATAGAGGTATCGGCCAGAAGCATCGGCTCGCCGTCAAAGCTTTCAGCCCGCAAGGTGGTGCCGCCACGATACATCGCGCCGTCGTTACCCTTCAAACCGAAATCCACAAAGCGGTAGAAGTCCGGGCAGTTTTGGGCATGGGCGACGCCGGTGAAAAAGCACATCAGCAGTCCCAGAAAAATGCGCATTTTGGCCTATCCCTTCGGTCGAATTCAATTGACAAACCATATGGCCTGGACAGGAACAAAGCTACAAACCTCACGCAATCGTGAGCGTCTTGACGCCCGTCTCTGCACCGATCAGCAACTAGCCCAGATAAATATCGCCCGCGGGATATTTCACCCGTGGTGTACTGCGTGTTGCGAGAAAAAAGCCGATCGCCAAGGGTCCGACGCGGCCCAGAAACATGATGAAAATGATGACGGCGCGTCCCAGCGCATCGAGCTCGCCCGTCGCCCCGCGGGACAGGCCAACCGTGCCGAAGGCGGATGTGACCTCAAACGCCAGGTCCAGAAACTCACCGTCATGGGTAATCAGCACCACGAACATGCCGGTGAGAATCAACAGCGTCGAAATGGTTGTCAGCGCCATGACTTTCAGCACTTCATTCAGGCCGATCGAGCGGCCAAAGGCATGCAGTGTCGTCTGTCGGCGGAAGAAGGCGAATGTGGCAAGCAGCAACACGGCGAGCGTTGTCACCTTGATGCCGCCTGCGGTGGACGTGCTGCCACCGCCGACAACCATCAGCGCCATGGTCAGCAAGGTGGTGCTGTCATGCATTGCGCCGGTGTCGATGGTGTTGAAGCCAGCGGTGCGCGGCGTCACACCCTGAAACCAACTTGCCCACAATTTGTCGCCAACACTCATCGGCCCCAAAGTGCCGGGGTTGGTCCATTCAAGCAGGGCGAAGGTGACGCTGCCCCACGCAATCAAGACAAGCGTGCCCACCAGCATGAGCTTGGAATGCAGGGTCAGCGCGTGCCATTTGCGTTTTTGGTAGATGTCACCAAGCACGATAAAGCCGATGCCACCGAAGATAAAAAGCAGCGTGATGGTGAGGTTGATGATCGGGTTACCCACCCATTGCGACAGGCTGTCGGGATGCAGCGCGAAACCGGCATTGTTGAAGGCGGAGATTGAATGAAACACCGCCTGCCAGACACCGTTCCAGCCATATTGCGGCACAAAAACGAATGCCAGGATAGCTGCGCCAATGGTTTGGCTGATCACTGCAATCACCAGAATGATCCTGACCAGAACCGTGAGGTTTGACACCGATGTCTGGTTGAGGTCCTCGCGCAGGATCAACCGCTGCGGCATGCCAACGGGAATGCCCAGCGCGCTGAGAACCAGCACAGCGCTCGTCATCAAGCCGAGGCCACCCAATTGAATTAGAAATGCAATGACAGCCTGACCGAAGAGAGTGAAGGCCGCGCCCGTGTCAACAAGCACCAAACCAGTTACCGTGACCGCCGAAGTGGACGTGAACAAAGCTATGCCGAAATCCACCTCACCATTGTGAGCGATCGGCAACCAAAGCAAAATAGCGCCAAGGGTGATGAAGATGCCGTAAAACAGCACAAGGATTGCCGGCGGCGACAGCCGCAGCGCGCGCTTGCCCTTCTGCCCGTGAAATAGCCGCGGTGCCATGGCTAAAGACTTGTGGCAAAGTTTCTAAGGTCGCTGCGTTGGCCGAGCAGCAACAGCAGGTCATCGCGCTCCAAGCCGCAATCGCTGCCGTCTTCACCAATAAAATCGGTGCCGCGCATTACCCCGATGCAGCGCAGATTGAAGTGTTCATTGTGTTTGAGTTGGGACAGGCTTTTGCCTTCAAGCGCTTCAGGGATCTGAAAATTCACGACATGATAGCCATTGCCGAGACTGACATAGTCGCGCACCAGCGGATTGTGCAGCACTTGCGCGATATGTTTGCCGACCTCGACTTCCGGATGAATGATGCGGTCCACACCGAGTTTGCTGAGAATGCGGTGATGTGTTTTTGTGGTGGCTTTCGCCCATACGACGGGCACGCCGATCAACCGGAGATTGATGGCGGCGAGAATGCTGGCTTCCAGATCATGGCCCATGGCGACAAGGCCAACATCACAAATGCCCAGCCCCGCCTCGCGTAAGGCGACATCGTCACGCGCATCGACTATCATCGCTTGAGACAGCGTGTCGGCATGGCGCGCAACGCGGCCCTCATCAATATCAATGCCGATCACATGGTTGTTGAAGCGTTGCAAATCAGATGCAACGGTGCTGCCGAAATTTCCCAATCCAATAACGGCAAATGTGCGCGCAGATTTTTTCGACATAACGGCAGGTCCATCGGTTGAGCTGTTGACAATATTCAATTGATACCACGCTCAACGCACCGAAACAGCTTTTGTTTCCACCGTCGAAGCGGATGGAACTTGGCCGCAAAAAAGGCCGCATCGCTGCGGCCTTTGTTCTTTAAGCGGGCTGCAACAAATCAGCTGAAGAATTGCGCGCCATTGGGCGAGATGGTTGAGCCGGACAGAAAGCCCGCATCATCGGACGCGAGAAACACCACGCAGCGGGCGATTTCCTCTGGTTCACCCAAACGGCCCACGGGAATTTGCGGGATGATCTTGGTGTTGAGCACTTCCTCGGGGATCGCGCGCACCATCTCTGTGCCGATATAGCCCGGGCAAACGGCGTTGGCGGTAATGCCCGCGCGTGCACCTTCCTGCGCCAATGACTTGATGATGCCGAGGTCGCCCGCTTTGGTCGCCGCATAGTTGACCTGGCCGAACTGACCCTTTTGGCCATTGATTGACGAGATAACGATGACACGGCCGAATTTACGTTCGCGCATGCCGGGCCAAACTGGGTGGATGGTGTTGAACACGCCTGTCAGGTTGGTTGCGATGACCTCGTTCCATTGGTCCGGTGTCATTTTATGGAAGGGCGCATCGCGGGTGATGCCTGCATTAGCAACGACGACATCAATCGGACCAAGGTCTGCTTCCACCTGCGCGATGCCCGCTTTGGAAGCCTCGTAGTTGGCGACATCCCATTTATAGGTTTTGATGCCGGTTGCTTCTGTGAAAGCGGCGGCTTTTTCATCATTGCCGGCATAGGTGGCAGCAACCGTATAGCCTTCCGCTTTGAGTGCTTTTGAAATTGCTTCGCCAATGCCGCGGCTACCGCCGGTGACCAGTGCTACTCGTGCCATTATTCTCTCTCCCAGTTAAAAATGTAAAATCATCATCGTTGGCCGGAGGCTCTCCTCCTGCTCCGGCCAATGACGCTGATCGGTCTTTGTTAGTCGCGTTCGACGCAGAGGGCTACACCCATACCGCCGCCGATGCAGAGCGTTGCGAGGCCTTTTTTCGCATCGCGGCGCACCATTTCAAACAGCAACGTGTTGAACACGCGTGCGCCAGATGCGCCGACCGGGTGGCCGATGGCGATGGCGCCGCCATTCACATTGACGATGTCCGGGTTCCAGCCCATGTCCTTGTTGACAGCGCAGGCTTGGGCGGCAAACGCCTCATTGGCCTCCACTAGGTCCAGATCGTCGACTTTCCAGCCTGCTTTTTCGAGCGCTTTACGCGATGCGGGGATTGGGCCGGTGCCCATGATTGCCGGGTCAACGCCTGCGGTGGCCCATGAAACGACGCGTGCCATCGGCGTGATGCCGCGACGCTCGGCTTCTGACTGCTTCATCAGCACCACGACCGCGCCGCCATCATTAATGCCTGATGCGTTGGCGGCGGTGACGGTTCCTTCCTTGTCAAAGGCAGGGCGTAGTTTTGAAATGCCTTCAACGGTCACGCCGTGTTTGATGTATTCGTCTTCCTCGACAACCACGTCCCCCTTGCGAGAAGTAATGGTGTGGGCGACGATTTCATCTTTGAACTTGCCCGCTTTCTGCGCGGCTTCGGCCTTGTTTTGTGAGTTGACGGCAAACTCGTCCTGTTCTTGGCGGGTCAGCTGCCACTGCTTGGCAACGTTTTCGGCTGTGGTGCCCATCAGATATTTGGCAAAAGCGTCGGTCAGCGCGTCGTACATCATCGAGTCGACGAGCGTGCCGTTGCCCATTTTTGTGCCGCCGCGCAAATGCATGGTGTGCGGTGCCATGGTCATGCTTTCCTGACCGCCGGCGACGATGATGTTGGCATCGCCAGTTGCGATTTGCTGCATGCCCAAAGCCACGGCGCGCAAGCCGGAACCGCAAAGCTGGTTGAGGCCCCACGCGGTGGCTTCCTGTGGAATGCCTGCCGCCATCGCGGCTTGGCGCGCCGGGTTCTGGCCTTCACCGGCGGACAGGATTTGCCCCATGATCACTTCATCGACTTCAGCGCCATCGACGCCTGCGCGCGCCAAAG
>JBAUIL010000196.1:0-1854 GCA_049682915.1 Ahrensia sp.
CGTGGCGGTGACCCCGCCTACAATGCGGCGGCACTTGCCGATGTGTTGGCAGGCGCTCAAAATGCCTATCGCGATATCGCATGCCTGAATGCCGGTGCCGGGCTGGTGGTGGCTGGCAAAGCCGAAACGATCGCCGATGGCGTCAAGCTCGCTCAACAATCCATCGACAGCGGTGCTGCAAAAGCCGTCCTCGACAAGGTCGTGGAAATTTCCAATGGCTGACATTCTCAAAAAGATTGAACTGTATAAGCGCGACGAAATTGCTGTCGCAAAGTCCGCCGTGCCGTTACAAGAGCTGAAGGCAAGACAGGCCGATCAATCCGCACCGCGCGGCTTTTTGAAGGCGCTGCAAAACAAAGAAGCTGCCGGTGGTTTCGGCCTGATTGCCGAGATCAAGAAAGCCAGCCCCTCCAAAGGGTTGATCCGCGCCGATTTTAATCCGCCGGAACTCGCCAAAGCCTATGCTGAGGGCGGTGCCGCGTGCTTGTCAGTATTGACAGACACGCCTTCATTCCAAGGTGCGCCGGACTATATGATCGCCGCGCGCAACGCGGTTTCGCTGCCGGTAATCCGCAAAGACTTTATGTATGAGACATACCAAGTGCATGAGGCCCGCGCGTGGGGCGCTGACGCTATCCTCATCATCATGGCCGCCATTGATGATGAATGTGCCCGCGCTTTGGAAGAGTGCGCCCATGAGTTGGGTATGGACGCGCTGATTGAAGTGCATGATGAAGCCGAAATGGACCGCGCGCTGAAGCTCAATTCCGCGCTGCTTGGCGTCAACAACCGCAATTTGCGCACCTTCGACGTCGACCTTGCAACCAGCGAACGTCTGTCGGGCATGGTGGACGAAAATCGCCTGCTGGTCGGTGAAAGCGGCATCTTTACCCATGAGGATTGCGTGCGACTGGCGCGTTCGGGCATCAACAGTTTTCTGGTCGGTGAGAGCCTGATGCGCCAGGATGACGTCACCCGTGCCACAGCAACACTGTTGAGCAACGCCGCATGAGCAGCCGCCTCACCCATCTTGATGGCGACGGTGCCGCCCACATGGTCGATGTGAGCGCCAAGAATGACACGGTGCGCGAAGCCACCGCCAGCGGCTTTGTGTCCATGTCAGCAGAAACGCTCGACGCCATCATCGAGGGCAACGCCAAAAAAGGCGACGTCATCGGCACCGCGCGGCTCGCTGGCATCATGGGCGCGAAACGCACCAGCGATCTCATCCCGCTGTGCCACCCCTTGGCGTTGAGCAAAGTGTCTTTGGATATTTCACCCGACAAAGAGCAAGTCGGTTTGGCCGTGTCAGCCACCGTGCGCGTCACCGGCCCTACGGGCGTCGAGATGGAAGCGCTCACAGCCGTGTCGGTCGCCTGCCTGACCATTTACGACATGGCCAAAGCGTTGGACAAATCCATGGTGATCTCCGGCATTCGCCTTGACGAAAAGATCGGCGGCAAATCCGGCCATTGGGTACGGGCTGACTGATGGCTGCCATCAGCGTAAGCCAAGCGCTGGCACACCTGATGCGCGATCTGCCCGCGATGGGTGCGCAAAGCGTCCCTTTGCACGAAGCCGCAGGGCGCGTTCTGGCTAGCGATATCGTTGCCTTGCGAACCCAACCACCCTTTGCCGCCTCCGCCATGGATGGTTATGCCGTGCGCCATGCCGATTGCGGCGGACCCATCCAAATCATCGGCGAAGCGGCGGCAGGCCATCCGTTCAAAGGCAGCGTTGGCGCGGGCCAAGCGGTGCGCATTTTCACCGGCGCGGTTATGCCCGAAGGTGCCGATACAATCCTTATTCAGGAAGATGGCAACCGCGACGGCGACACGCTCATCGCGACTGCGG
>JBAUIL010000197.1:0-2192 GCA_049682915.1 Ahrensia sp.
GCACCGCACGCGGCCATTATCTGTTATCGCGCCTTGGTGCAGTCGGGCCAAACTGCGCCGGTGCACAGCCTCGCGCTTGCACTTGAAACTCAAGGCATGGCGGTAACCGCCATTTTCGTGTCCAGCCTGAAGGACGCTGTGTCGGCGGCGACCGTGTCTGCATTGTTTAGCAGAAATCCGCCTGATGTGGTGTTGAACATGACGGGCTTTGCGGTGTCGGCGCCTGGCGCGCAGCGCGTGCCGACAGTGTTGGAAGAAACCGGTGCCACTGTGCTGCAGGTGGTTCTCGGGTCAACCACGCAGGATGTGTGGGCGGCGTCAGCGCAGGG
Organism: Ahrensia sp.; assembly: GCA_049682915.1. GTDB lineage: Bacteria > Pseudomonadota > Alphaproteobacteria > Rhizobiales > Rhizobiaceae > JBCDLI01. The sequence continues at coordinate 330 of JBAUIL010000197.1, forward strand.
GCTTGGCGCGCGTGATCTGGCGATGAGTGTAGCGTTGCCAGAGGTGGACGGGCGGGTGCTGTCGCGCGCGATCTCCTTTAAGGCTGCAGACGCGTTTGATGAACGCGTCCAGTGCACCATCGTCAGCCACAAGCCTGTGCAAGACCGGGTAGAATTTGTCGCGGAGCTGGCCGCCCGCTGGGCGCGTCTGCGGCGCACACCGCTACAGGATAAAAAGGTCGCCTTGCTTCTCGCCAACTATCCCAACCGGGACGGACGGCTGGCCAATGGCGTTGGCTTGGATACGCCTGCGGGCACTATTGAGGTGCTGCGTTCGATGGCTGATGCAGGCTATGTGACCGGTGAAGTGCCAGCCGATGGTGATGCGCTGATTGACTATCTCAAGCTTGGCCCAACCAATGCGGCAACTAAGGATCGCTTGGTGCGCGAAACGCTATCGCTGGCGGATTACCGCGCGTTTTTAGGCAGGCTGCCCACCGCGATACGGGATCAGGTGACGAAGCGATGGGGTGCGCCTGAAGATGACCCGTTCTTTTTGGATGGTGCGTTTGCGCTGCCGCTAGCATCTTTCGGCAATATCTATGTCGGCGTGCAGCCCGCGCGGGGCTACAATATTGACCCGAAAGAGAGCTACCATTCGCCGGACCTTGTGCCGCCGCATGGCTATTTCGCCGTCTACGCATTTTTGCGGGTGCAGGGGCGGGTCGATGCCATCGTCCACATGGGCAAGCACGGCAATCTGGAATGGCTGCCGGGCAAAGCGCTGGCGCTGTCGGAGACGTGTTTTCCGGAAGCGGTGTTGGGACCGACACCACATTTCTATCCGTTCATCGTCAACGATCCGGGCGAGGGCACCCAGGCCAAGCGCCGCAGCCAAGCGGTCATCATTGATCATTTGACACCGCCTTTGACGCGGGCGGAAAGCTACGGGCCGCTCAAAGACCTCGAAGCGCTGGTTGACGAATATTACGAGGCGGCGGGTCATGATCCGCGCCGACTGGTTGTGCTCAAAAAACGCATTCTGGACCTCGTGCGTGACATTGGACTGGACCATGATGCGGGCATTGGCGCGGGCGACGGGGATGATGCGGCGCTCGAGAAACTCGATGCCTATCTGTGCGACCTCAAGGAGATGCAGATCCGCGACGGATTGCACATTTTTGGCAAGGCACCGGAAGGGCGCTTGTTGACTGATCTGGTGGTTGCGCTGGCGCGGGTGCCTTCGGGCGGCATTGGCAGCCTGCAGCGCGCCATTGCCAGCGATGCTTTGGGTGTGCCAACCGCGCAATTCGACCCGCTGGATTGCGCGATGGCTGCGGTTTGGACGGGTGCGCGGCCCGATATTTTGAGCGCGGTTGATGACGCACCATGGCGCACCAATGGCGATACCGTGGAGCGCATTGAGTTGCTGGCAGCGCAACTGGTGGATGGCGAGGTGGAATGTCCTGAGAGCTGGGCTGCGACCGCGCAGGTTCTTGCTGCTGTGGATGAGCAGTTGCGCCCGTCAGTGGAAGCCTGCGGGCGTGCCGAAATTAATGGTCTGCTGACAGGTCTTGCGGGGCGCTTTGTGGAGCCGGGACCATCGGGTGCGCCGACGCGCGGTAGGCCGGATGTGCTGCCGACGGGGCGCAATTTTTTCTCGGTTGACAGCCGCGCCGTGCCAACCGAGACCGCCTGGGAGTTGGGCCGCAAATCAGCCGACATGCTGGTGACGCGCTATGTGCAGGACCATGGTGATTGGCCGACATCGTTTGCGCTGACCGCGTGGGGCACATCCAACATGCGCACCGGAGGCGACGACATCGCGCAAGCGATGGCGTTGATCGGTGCAAAGCCGCTTTGGGATGGCGCGTCGCGACGGGT
>JBAUIL010000198.1:0-2870 GCA_049682915.1 Ahrensia sp.
ACCACCGGCGACAAGGTGCGACTGGCCGATACTGAGCTGTTCATCGAAGTGGAGCGCGACTTCACCACCTATGGCGAGGAAGTGAAATTTGGCGGCGGCAAGGTTATCCGCGACGGCATGGGCCAAAGCCAGGTCACGCGCGCCAACGGTGCCGTCGATACCGTCATCACCAATGCGCTGATCGTCGACCACACCGGCATTTACAAAGCCGACATCGGCCTGAAGGACGGGCGCATCGCGGCCATTGGCAAGGCGGGCAATCCGGACACGCAGCCGGGCGTCAACATCATCGTCGGCCCCGGCACAGAAGCGATTGCCGCCGAAGGCAAGATCATCACCGCAGGCGGGTTCGACAGCCACATCCATTACATCTGCCCCCAGCAGATTGAAGACGCGCTGATGAGCGGGCTGACCACCATGCTTGGCGGCGGCACCGGCCCCGCCCACGGCACGCTGGCCACCACCTGCACCCCCGGCCCGTGGCACATCGGGCGCATGATCCAGTCTGCTGACGCCTTCCCCATGAACCTCGCCTTTGCGGGCAAGGGCAATGCGTCCCTGCCCGCCGCACTGCATGAGCAAGTGCTGGGAGGCGCGTGCGCGCTGAAGCTGCACGAAGATTGGGGCACAACGCCGGGCGCGATTGATTGCTGCCTCAGCGTCGCCGACGAGATGGACGTCCAAGTGATGATCCACACCGACACGCTCAACGAAAGCGGCTTTGTGGAAACCACCGTGGCCGCACTCAAAGGCCGCACCATCCACGCCTTCCACACCGAGGGCGCAGGCGGCGGCCATGCACCAGACATCATCAAGATTTGCGGCGAGCAGAACGTGCTGCCATCCTCCACCAACCCGACGCGGCCCTACACCGTCAACACGCTGGAAGAGCATCTCGACATGCTCATGGTGTGCCACCACCTAGACGCCAACATTCCCGAAGATGTCGCCTTTGCTGAAAGCCGCATCCGCAAGGAAACGATTGCCGCCGAAGATATTCTGCACGACATGGGCGCGTTTTCGATCATCGCGTCGGACTCACAAGCCATGGGCCGGGTTGGCGAGGTCATCATCCGCACCTGGCAAACCGCCGACAAGATGAAGCAGCAGCGCGGCACGCTGGCCGAAGATATCGGCACCGGCGCGGACAATTTCCGCGTCAAACGCTACATCGCCAAATACACCATCAACCCCGCCATCGCCCACGGCATTGCCCACGAAATCGGCTCCATCGAAGTCGGCAAACGCGCGGACCTGGTGATGTGGGACACCGCGTTTTTCGGCGTCAAACCCGCCATGATCCTGATGGGCGGCTCCATCGTCGCCGCCCCCATGGGCGACCCTAACGCCTCCATCCCCACCCCGCAGCCCGTGCACTACCGCTACATGTTCGGCGCCTACGGCAAAAGCGTCACCAACAACGCGGTGACGTTCGTCAGCAAAGCCGCCATCGAAGACGGCCTCGCCCACAAGCTCGAAGTCGACAAGCAATTGGTGGCAGTCGACAACACCAGAAAGATCGGCAAAAAAGACCTCATCCATAATAGCGCAACGCCAACGGTGGAGGTGAACCCGGAGACCTACGAGGTGCGCGCAGATGGGGAATTGTTGACGTGCGAGCCAGCAAGCGTACTACCGATGGCGCAGCGGTATTTTATGTTTTGAGGTATTTGTGTGTTTGACGAAACAATTCTCGACAAAACTATCAGACTTCAGAACTTGTTGATTAGCCATGCAACCGGTGGCAGCGCAGAACAACAAGAGTATGAGATGTTGCGTCGCGAATTAGCGGGGAATCCGAGAAGTAGAGAATTAGTTCCAAGATTTGTGCGCACATGCAGCGACCTCGAACAGTTTTGGGGTTGGATCAAATACGAAAAGTCGACTTATGCAGAGCGTAGGACCTTAATCTGGGATAGCTTTGCATCGCTAAGGGAGCGGCTTGAGTTTGGCGAGAGACTGCCAACTGACTCTTCAGCTTCGGTTGCCATAGGCATACTAAACGCTGAGCATGTGGCTACTGCGTGGGAGCGCGCGATCGAAAGGAAAAAGTCAGACCCTGAAGGAGCAATCACGGCTGCGCGGACTCTACTGGAAAGCACATGCAAAACCCTATTGGACGACATGAGTATCGAATATCCGAAAAACGCCGACTTGCCGAAATTATGGGCGTTGGCGTCAGAGTCTCTGCAGCTCTCCCCCAATCAACATACGGAATCTGTATTCAAACAAATTCTAGGGAACTGCCAGTCCGTGGTGAACAATCTTGGTTCGATTAGGAATAAGATAGGTGATGCACACGGACAAGGCAGAAAACCAGTCAAACCGCAGGAGCGGCACGCAGAATTGGCAATTAATTTAGCCGGAACAATGGCTACCTTTATTATTCAAACATGGCAGGAAAGGCAAAAAAATCCATGAACTTCGGTGACAAATTGAACTGCATTACGGTGGCATTACGGTGACAGTTTACTCTATCCGTACACACACCCCGTCATTCCGGGGCGGCAAAGCCGGACCCGGAACCCAGAACCGTGACTGTGCCAGCCTTTGCTCACTCTCGTCCCCACATTTCCATTAAGCTTCCCAAACTCTCATCTCTGGATTCCGGGTTCCGCTGCGCGGCCCCGGAATGACGAAGGCTGAGGGCGTCATTGAAAAGCAGTGAACTGTGCCCGATTACTCCTTCTCCCGCCTGGCGGGAGAAGGTGGCCGAACGCAGTGAGGTCGGATGAGGGTAAGTCAGGCCATAGCGCACAAACACGCACATGGCCCCTCTCCCTGCTTTGGCTGTGCCAAAGCTGTCCCTCTCCCGCTTGGCGGCGAGGGAATGGTTGCTGATTTCCCATAAATTAGCTGCATTAAATGAG
>JBAUIL010000199.1:0-7175 GCA_049682915.1 Ahrensia sp.
CAGATCGCGCGATTTTACATCGAGGTCATCCGCGGTGTGCCGATCCTGGTTTTGTTGTTCTACATCGCCTTTGTCGGCGCTCCGGCGCTTGCGTGGTTGATTGACACGCTGACCAAGCCGCTGCAGGACGCGGGGATGATGGGCGAATTCCGCACCCGCGATATTTCGCTTTTGTGGCGGGCTATTCTGGCGCTGATGATCGGCTATTCGGCGTTTATCGCAGAAGTCTTCCGCGCCGGTATACAATCGGTGGATGCGGGCCAGGTTGAAGCGGCTGAAGCGTTGGGCCTGTCGCGTTGGCAACGGTTCCGGCTGATTGTGTTTCCGCAAGCAATCCGCACCATCCTGCCGCCCTTGGGCAATGACTTTGTGGCCATGGTTAAGGATTCGTCGTTGGTGTCGGTGCTCGGCGTAGCAGACATTACACAGATGGGCAAAATCTACGCTTCAGGCTCGTTCCGGTTTTTCGAGACCTATTCAATCGTCGCTTATATTTATCTTCTGCTGACGATTTGCTTGTCGCTTGGCTTGCGGCAATTGGAAAAACGCCTGCGCCAGTCCACTATCCGTTGAAAATCAGCGCTGAGCCGATGATCACCAATGCCGCGCCAGCCCATGCGCCTGCGGCGGGGGCTTGTTTGGTGCGCCACCACAAAATGGGCAGCATCATTGCGGGAGTTGTTGCCGACAGGGTGGTGATGATGCCGACTTCGCCGCCGCGCAGCGCAAACAGCAAAAGCGTCATACCCACACCCATGCCGAGCAGGCCAGACAATGCGACCTGACCGATGAGAGGCATAGTGAGCGCTGTCTGCGGGCGCAGCGCCTTGTGCGGGTAAAAGCCGATGGCCAACAGGCAAAGCGCAGCCACGCCAACGCGCACCATGGACGCGGCGACGGGGTCAATGCCGGTTTCCATGATGGGGCGCGCAATCAACGCGCCGACCGATTGGGAAAGCGCGGCGGCAAGGCCAAGCAAGACACCCACCCACAGCGCGCCGGTGACGTTCTCCCAGTTGTGAAGCTGGTCTTTGCGCTTGCCGTAAACGATGGCGAGGATGACGCCACCAATGGTGATGGCGATGCCGAGCAGCGTTTGGGTTTGCAGCGCTTCGCCCAGCACCAGCCATCCCAGTGCCACCGACATTGGCGCATTGAGTGAAAACAGAATTGCCGTGCGGCGCGGGCCGAGCCTGTTCATGGTCAGAAAGAGCGCGGTGTCGCCGATGAAAATGCCGATGAAGCCCGACAGGATAAGCGGCCATGCAACGCCTTGCGACAGCGTGGTCCAGCCACCTGAAACAAGTGTCCAAGCGGCCAGCATCGCAAACACCATCACCATGCGGATGCGGTTGAAAGCGAGCGCGCCCAGCGCCTTGGCCGGGTTTGCCGACACAATGCCTGCAAAAGCCCATGTCAGGGCTGCGGCAAGAGCGGCGAGGGGGAAGATGAGCATGGGTACGGTCACAGGTGTTTGGAGAGGTCGAATGCCTGCGCCTGCAAAGCGGTTTCGTCAAGCCGCTTCGACATTGATCTGTGTCAATTAATAATGACACTAAATTTGTCACTTTGGGTTTACACTTTGCGGGAGAAGCCCATGCACGTCGTTCTTGTACACCCCAATTATCATTCCGGTGGCGCCGAGATTGCAGGCAATTGGCCACCGGCCTGGGTGGCTTACCTTGCCGGATCGCTGAAGCGCGCGGGTTATGACCGTGTCACCTTCATCGATGCGATGACCAATGAGATACCGGATGATGATCTTGCGGCCAGGCTGGTCGAGCTGCAGCCCGATATTGTCGGTGTGACCGCGATTACGCCGTCGATCTATGTGGCGGAAGAAGTGCTGAAAATCGCTGCGCGCGTGGTGCCCGATGCGCTGCGCGTGCTTGGCGGCGTGCATGCCACTTTCATGTACAAGCAAGTCCTGTCGGAAGCGCCCTGGATTGATGTCATCGTGCGCGGTGAAGGCGAAGAGATTTTCACTGAATTGGTAAAGGCGGTTGATGAGGGCCGGTTCTTGCGGGACCGGGAGAAGATCAAAGGCCTTGCTTTCATCGATGGGGATGCCAGCAACATCGTGGCGACACCCGCCGCGCCCACCGTCAAGGATCTCGATGCCATCACGCCGGACTGGTCGCTCTTGGAGTGGGATAAATATATCTATGTGCCGTTAGGTGTGAAGGTGGCTATTCCCAACATGGCGCGCGGTTGCCCGTTTACCTGCTCGTTTTGCTCGCAGTGGAAATTCTGGCGCGACTACCGCATCCGCGAACCGCGCGCCGTGGTCGATGAAATCGAAACACTGGTCAATGATCATGGTGTCGGGTTCTTTATTCTGGCTGACGAAGAGCCGACGATTAACCGCAAGAAGTTCATCGAGTTTTGTGAACTGCTGATTGAGCGCGGCCTGCCCGACAAAATCAAATGGGGCATCAATACGCGCGTCACCGATATTCTGCGTGATGAGAAATTGTTGCCGCTCTATCGCAAGGCCGGGCTGGTGCATGTCTCGCTCGGCACCGAGGCAGCGGCGCAATTGAAGCTTGACCAGTTCAACAAAGAAACAAAGGTCGAGGACAACAAACGCGCCATCCGGCTGTTGCGGGAAGCCGATATTTTCACTGAGGCGCAGTTTATCGTCGGGCTGGATAATGAGACCGCTGAAACGCTCGATGAGACCTACAAGATGGCGTGGGACTGGCAGCCCGATCTTGCCAATTGGGCGATGTATACGCCGTGGCCGTTCACACCGCTGTTCCAGGAATTGGGCGACAAGGTCGAGGTCTTCGACTTTTCCAAATATAATTTTGTCACGCCCATCATGAAGCCTGACGCGATGAGCCGGGACGAATTGCTTGATGGCGTGATGAACAATTACCGGCGCTTCTATATGAAAAAAGCGCTGTTCCATTACCCTTGGCGGGGCACGGGGTTCCGGCGGCGCTATCTGCTGGGCTGTCTGAAAGCGTTTCTCAAGGCGGGCTTTCAGCGCAAATTTTACGATCTGGGCAAGGTTGACTATTGGGGTCCGCAATCAAAGGGCAAATTGGATTTTCATTTTGATGAAACCCGCAAGATTGCGCCTGCGCAGATGGAGGATTGGACGGCCATCCACGACAAGAAACTCGCTCTGGCCGAAGCGCGCAAAAAGATCGAGCGCAATGAGGCCGATGTGCCGCTGGCCTGCGGTGGGGGCACTGAGCAGATGGCCGATTATGGCGGTTTGCCGACCGCCACGCGGCGCCCACCGCGGGTGAAGCTGCCGACCGACCGGCACGATGAGAGCGTGCATTGATGGGTATCGCCGCCCGGCAGCAGGTGGAACCATCGATCCTTTTGGAAGCGCCGGACGATCTTCACCGGGTCGGTCCGAATGCGATTATTCAAACCGGCATGGCGCTTGAAGCCCGCCATGGCAAGGGCCTGCGCGAAGCGGTTTTTGCCGATGCAGGCTTGGGATGGATTGGCTCGCGCGATCCGACGCGTATGGTGCGCGCACAAGCGGTCGTGGCGCTCAACAGTGCCGTGCGAAGACATTTGTCCGCTGGTGATGCTGAACGTGTGATGTGGGAGGCAGGCGTTGCCACCGCGCGCTACATCTTGCAGCACCGCATTCCACCGCTGGCGCAAAAGCTGCTTGGTAAACTGCCGGCCAAACTCGGTTTGGCGCTGCTGCTGCGCGCCATCGGCCGCCACGCATGGACATTTGCCGGCGCGGCCACAGTGCGGGTGGGCGCCAATTGGATCCGGATTGACGATAATCCGGTTTGCTTGGGTCGCTCTGGTTTTTCAGGCTGTGTCTGGCACCGGGCCGTGTTTACGACGCTCATCGAAGCCATTATCGGGCGTGATGTGTCGGTTGTTGAGACTCATTGCCTGTCGCGCGGCGATGATTGTTGCCGCTTCGCATTTCGTTTGCGCTAACGCACAATGATTTCCGCGCCGACGGGAACGCGGTTGTACAGATCGATCACATCCTGGTTCATCAGCCGCACGCAGCCCGAAGAGACCGACTTGCCGATGGACCACCATTCGGGTGAACCGTGCAGGCGGTACAGCGTGTCGACCTCGCCCTGGAAAATGTAGTGGGCACGCGCACCCAGCGGGTTCATCAGACCCGGCTCCATGCCACCTTCCCACACACCGGTCGCCTCGTTAAAGGTCGTGCGGTATTTTTCCAGCTCAGGCTCGCGGTCGATCATCTCGGCAGGCGGGTGCCATTTGGGCCATTCGGCCTTGCGTTTGACGGTGCCGCGACCGGACCATTCAAAGCCCTCACGGCCAAGGCCCACGCCGTAGCGCATGGCGCGGCCTCCGGGCAGGGTGAAATACATGAAATGTTGCGCCGTATCGACAACGACTTTACCTTCGGGTTCGCCGGTATTGTTGGCAACTTCCTGACGCAAGAAGCGACGGTCGATCTGCTGGAATGGTACCGCCGGAACTTCAAAACCATTGTCAAACACAGGTCCGTAAGCCAGCGCATAGTTGATGCTTCCATCGGGGCTGGATGGCGCGGGCGGCGGTGCCGTCACGATCGGTGGGGGCGGTGCGCTGGTCGTACAAGCGGCAAGCGCCAAGGAGGCCGAGCTAAGCGAACCGAGTTGAAGCATTTTACGGCGGGTCAGATGAAGATGGGTCATAATACTGCTCTGCCAGAATTATGGTTAAAATACCTATAAAATTAATGTGAGCCGTTTTGCGGCAGGAATTGATAGTGCGGCCATAATTGCTGTGCCGCATGCCATATTCGTCGCCTTGACCGCGCTTGCGTAAAATCGCATATCAGCCTCACAATTCTCATCGTTTTATGTAGGACAAACCCATGGCTGGACCGCGCACGCTTTACGACAAAATCTGGGATGATCATCTGGTGCATATGGCCGATGACGGCACAGGTCTTTTGTATATCGACCGCCACCTCGTCCATGAAGTGACAAGCCCGCAGGCTTTTGAAGGCTTGCGCATGACAAATCGCACCGTGCGCCAGCCGGAGCGGACATTGGCTGTGGTTGACCATAACGTGCCGACATCGCCGGACCGTCATCTGGGTATCAAAAACGAAGAGAGCCGCATTCAGGTGGAAGCGCTGGCCAAGAATGCAGCTGATTTCGGCATCGAATATTATTCGGAGAACGATAAGCGTCAGGGCATTGTGCACATTGTCGGGCCGGAGCAGGGCTTTACGCTGCCAGGTATGACGATTGTCTGTGGTGACAGCCACACTTCGACCCATGGAGCGTTTGGCGCTTTGGCGCATGGCATCGGTACGTCGGAAGTCGAGCATGTGCTGGCGACCCAGACGCTGATCCAGTCCAAAGCCAAGAATATGTTGGTCAAGGTCAATGGTGTTGCACCGGAAGGGGTGACCGCCAAAGACATCATTCTGGCGATTATTGGCGAGATCGGCACAGCGGGTGGTACCGGCCATGTGATCGAATTTGCCGGTGAAGCCATCGAAGCGCTGTCGATGGAAGGCCGCATGACGGTGTGCAACATGACCATTGAAGGCGGCGCGCGCGCCGGCCTGATTGCACCAGATGAAAAGACTTTCGCCTATATTAAAGGCAAACCCCGCGCGCCAAAGGGTGCCGCATGGGACATGGCGGTCGAGTATTGGAAGACCTTGCATACCGATGAGGGTGCCCATTTCGACAAGATCGTCGAATTGGATGCGGCCGCGTTGCCGCCTATCGTCTCATGGGGGTCATCGCCGGAAGACGTGATTTCGATTGAAGGTGTGGTGCCAAATCCCGACGATATCAAAGACGCCAACAAGCGCGCATCAAAATGGCGTGCACTTGACTATATGGGCCTCAAGCCCGGCACGCCGATGACCGACATCAGGCTGGACCGTGTGTTCATCGGCTCTTGCACCAATGGTCGCATCGAAGATCTGCGCGCCGTTGCCAAAGTGGTGGAAGGCAAGAAAGTCGCCTCCACCGTCACCGCTATGATCGTGCCCGGCTCCGGCCTGGTGAAAGAGCAGGCGGAAGCGGAAGGTCTCGACGTTATCTTCAAAGAAGCAGGTTTTGATTGGCGCGAGCCCGGTTGTTCGATGTGTCTGGCGATGAATGATGACCGGCTGAAGCCGCATGAGCGTTGCGCATCCACCTCCAACCGCAACTTTGAAGGCCGCCAAGGCGCCAAGGGTCGCACGCATCTGGTATCACCTGCCATGGCGGCAGCCGCTGCGATTGCGGGTCACTTTGTGGACGTGCGCACGCTTTAAATCCGGCCGTTTGGGCTTTCCTGATTGCCTCAGGAAAGCCCGGCGAGTTTGAGCGCGTAAAGCCAGCCGCTGATGGTCAGCACGGACAGCACTGTTGCAATCAACAATGCGGATGCGGCCAAGCCGACGGCGCGCTGGTACAGGCTTGCAAAAATATAGATATTGACGCCCGGCGGCATGGCGGCAATGCCGACGACAGCCAGTACCGCCTCGCGCGGCAGATCAAACACCCAATAGGCCATCACAAAGGCGATCAGTGGATGTAGGATGATCGACAGGCTGGCTGCGGTCAGTGTTTCAACAGGGTCGGCGGTCAGTTTGTATTGGGTCAGCGTCGCGCCCATGCCTACGAGCGCTGCGGGAATGGCCGCCATGGCCAGCATCGACAGCGGCGCCATCACCGGCTCCGGCAGCGGCATGCCGGACAGATTGACCGCCAGGCCAAAAACAATGCCCACCATCAGCGGATTGACGATGATCGACCGCCCGGCTTTTGCCAGTGTTTCACCGATGGTTTTGCCGTCGCGGCGCATCATCTCCATGGTAATCATGCCGATGGTGTAGAGCGATGGCGCATGCAGCGCGATGATGCCGAAGGCGATTTCGAGCGTATCTGTGCCAAAGGCGCGCTCGACAATCGGCACGCCAAGCAGAACCGAGTTTGAGAACGTGGCGGCAAAACCGAACGCCACCGCTTCACCCGGCGTGCGGCCAAAGAGTGTGCGTGCCAGCGTGATGCCGACGATGAAACACGTCAGCGCACCGGTGTAGAAACTGACGAGCACCGGCAGTGAAAAGGCGGAGGCAAGATCAAGCCGCATCATCGCCGTCGATAGCAGCATGGGCACAGCAAGCTTTGCGGCAAAAGCGCCCAGACTGTCGCCGAGCGCTTTGGGCAGATAGCCGGTGCGCGCCGCGATGTAGCCCATGGCGATCAAGA
>JBAUIL010000200.1:0-16599 GCA_049682915.1 Ahrensia sp.
TCGGTTGGCCTTATTCAGACCTTCCAGCCGGACCATCCGGTGATGCAGGCTTGCGTGCAGCGCGATGCGGCGGCGTTTTTTGACGCGCAAATTGCCGAGCGTGAACGTGGCGCGATGCCGCCTTTTGGTAGATTGGCCGCGATCATCGTGTCCGCCACAGACCGAAAGGACGCCGAAGCCCACGGCAAGGCGCTGCGCATGGCCGCGCCTGCCACAAGCGATATCACTGTGCTTGGTCCCGCCGAAGCGCCGCTTGCTTTGGTGCGCGGGCGTCACCGCTTCCGCCTGTTGGTGCATGGCGGCGCGCGCGCCAATATGCAGGCTTACCTGTCGGCGATGATCAAGGCCGCCCCCAACCCGCGCGGCAGCGTGCGTGTGGCGGTGGATGTGGACCCGCAGAGTTTTTTGTAATCTTTCGCTTCAGATCAGATGGCCAACGCGATCTGTTTTCAGCCCGACGCCCGCCACTTGCAACATATGCCAAGCCAGCACCGTGTTGCTTGTCAGCACCGGCTTGCCGATGGCTTTTTCGACTACGGGAATGGCGTCCAGCGTGCGCAGGTTTGTGCAGGAGATAAACAGCGCATCGATTTCGGCATCGGCGCACAGCGCTGTCGCTGCGTTGATGATCGACGCGGTGTCGATGCGCACAACGGCCGCTTCGCTTGACTGGTTGAACGATCCAAAGGCGGTCGTTTCGATGGCATGGGTTTTGAGCAAGGCGCGCAGGGCGTCTGAGACATCGGCGACATAGGGCGACAGGATTGCAATGCGTTTGGCACCAAGGTGCTTGCAGGCGGCAAACAGCGCATCAACAGGCGTGGTGACAGCTTTTGTGGTGCAGCCCGCGTGCACGCGTTTGGCCACTTCGGCCTGGCCGATGATGGTGGTGCCCGATGTGCAGGCATAGCCCACACAGTCAAATTGACTGGCATCGGCAAACAAGTTGGCTGACGCCGTCAGCCGGTCTTTCATCTTGATCAGGCTTTGCGGCGTCACGTCTGCATCGCTGTCAATGCGGCTGACATGCAGCGCGACGTCGGCGGGCAACAGGCGGCGAAAATCAAGCTCGATGGTCTCATCGGCTTTCAGCACAATCAGGCCGAGCGTTGCGCGCTGCGCCAGCGTGGTGTCGCTTGTGTAGGTGAAGCCGGTCATGTGTTATCACAGACCACAAGCTGCTCCCCCGCACGCGGTGATAGAAATTCAGCACCGGTTTGGGTGATGACGATGTTTTCCTCATGCACCATGATGCGGCCATCAACCGTTTCAATGCCGGGCTCCAGCGTCAACACCATGCCGGGCTCCAGTTCGGTGTGGTCGCTGGCAATCAGCGAGGGCCATTCGGTCAGTTGCATGCCAAGCCCATGGCCGAGCCGACCGCCGGCCGGGTCTGCCTTGCCGCCGGTCAGCACTTTGTCCATTGCGTGATAGAGATCGCTCGCTGTCGCGCCCGGTTTGGCGGTGGCCAATCCCGCATCCACCGCTTGCATCAGCCGGGTGTGCGCGTTGATCGACGTTGTCGAAGGCGTGCCGATGGCAAAGTTACGGTCGTAGTCACAGAAGTATCCATCCCACACCAGCCCGGTGTCGATCATCAGAATATCGCCCGTTTCAAGCGGTTGGCTGGTGGCAGGCGAAATCACATCGCCATAGCCGTCGCGCCCGGCACCGCCCGCCGTATAGGACACCCAGTCCGCGCCGTGCTCCAGACATGCCATCTGAAAGCGGCGGAAACACTCATCCAGCGCCACGCCTTGGCGCGCAAAATCCGGCACGGCTGCAAAGGCATCGCCCGCGATGGTGCAGGCATGGCGGATCTTGTCGATTTCGGCGGTGGATTTGACCAGCCGCAGGCGGCGCATGATGGCGGCATCATCGCACAGCGCGCGCCCGTCGAGCTGTGCCGCCAAGCGATGATAGTCTGCCAGCGGCATACGCAGATGGGTTTCGTGACCACTGGGCACGCCGATTTTGCCGGTGGACGGTACCTGTTCGCGCAGCGTGTGGGCGAGCAGTGAGACGCCATCATCGCTCAAGTCCGGTGCTTGCCAGGTGCGGATATCATCGAGCCACGTGGTGCCCATCAGCCAGGCGCCGATGGAAGGGATAACAGCCACCGGCTTGCCGCTGGCGGGCACAAGCAAAAACCAGGGCCGGGTCGGGCTTTCCCAAAAGCGGGTGAGATAGCCGGTGAAATAGCGCACCTCCGGCTCGGTGGTCAGCAGCAGCGCATCAAGGCCCGCTTGCGCCATCAGGGCCTGTGCGCGTGCGGTGCGCGCTTCAAATTCCGCCGTGGTAAACCCGCGTGGCGGTGTCATGCGTCGGGGCCTTCCGACAGGAAGGCGAGAACACGCGATGCGGCATCAAGGTTTGGCACTTCAGTGGATGCCGCTAACAAAAACGATAAGCCCGCGCCGCCCGACGGGGTGGTCGCCAATCCGTGGGCCGCGAGCAACGCCATCGATGCGTGCCCTTCCTCTTCGGTGATCAAAGCAAAAAAGTCCGCATCCGTTGACAGGCCCTTGAGCGCGATCAATGACGGCTCTTTGCAGTCCAGCCGCCCCATCTCGGAAACCGGACCCTCGGTGACCGTCGCTCTGCCTTGCATGATGCTGTCATGCAGTGCGGGCGCGGCGTCCGGTTCGACGATGATGATGGTGGGGCTGTCGCCATAGCGGTCGCGTGCCAGCGCTGCCACGGCTCCGGCCATACCGCCGACACCGGCCTGCAGGACGATGTGGCTGGGTGGCTCGGCCATTTGCTCAAACGCTTCGGTGGCCATTTGCAGATATCCTTCCATCAAACGGTGCGGGCGTGCGGTGTAATGGGGCCATGAACTGTCAGATAAGAGGGGCCAACGATTGGCTTCGGCAGCGTGCATGGCTGCGGCCATGGATGCTTCGTAATTGTCACCCTCAATCACGACCTGCGCGCCTTTATCGCGCAGGCGTTGAGCGAAGCTTTCGGGCACGGTTTTTGATAGATAGATAACGGCTTGCGCGCCAAACACTCTTGCACCTGCGGCAACCGACATGCCGTGATTGCCCGCACTGGCGGTGACATAGGTTTGCCCTGCAAGCGCCGTGGTCATATCAGCAGCGCCGCTGGCTTGGGCGTCGCAGGCGATCACATAGGCAGCACCCAGTGCTTTGAAACTGCCAAGGCCCATACGGCTGCGCTCATCTTTGATATGAACGGAAGCGACATTGAGTGTGTCCGCGAGGCTGGTTGCGCAGAGCAAAGGCGTTTGGGCATGGGCGGGGCAATGCGCCAAAAGTGCTGAAACCGCATCAGCGGCAATCGACGGGGGAGGGATATCGGCCCCCAAGGTTGTCAGCCCTGTGCCGCGATGGGGATTTTTGATCATTTGCATCACACCACCTTCGGAGCGTCGGCTTGATTGTGCAAGAGCAAATGTGAGGGGGCATAGCCAACAAAAAAGCCGACGCTGTTGCCAGCGCCGGCTTGTTTTAGTCTTGCTGTTGATTATTCAGCAGCAGTGATCTCAACGATCATGCCTGTTGCATCGTCAACCATGATGTTGACGGTTGCGCCGGCTTCGATGGCGCTCAAATCAACGCCTTCAGCAGCGGTCAACTCTGAGCCGTCTTCCAGCATTACAGTTGAAGTATCTGTTTTCACTTCGGTGACAACAGCTTGCATTTCAGCAGCATAAACAGAGGTCAGCGCCATCAGCGATGCGCCAAGAGCAATCAGCATTTTTTTCATAGTGGTCATTTCCAGAAACACCCGGTCTCAGGAGGCTTTCATGTGAAAGCGCTGCCGGGCGGAACGCTGTCTAGCGCTTTGGCTGACATGGATTCAAGCGAAAAACGCATCGCCTTCAAAACACCTTTGGTTTGCCTTCCTTCAGCCACAATCAGCCAATTTTGCAGCTGTTTGTTTTGCGAAAAATAATCTGGACAAAGCTGGTCTTGCGGCGCATGGCGTTTGCATGTCTGCACCATCCGCCAGAGCTGTTGAGCTTCCCATGCCCCCGCTGGCCATCGGCCTGACGCTGATGGCATTTGCGTTTTTTTCGATGTTGGACGCATCGGCCAAATGGCTGGTAACCGGTGGTCAGGTCGTGATCTTCGTGGTGTGGGTACGTTTCCTTGTGCAGGCGTTGCTCTTGCTGGTGATGTATCGCGGTTGGTCCAATCGCCGCTTGTGGGCAATGGAGCAGCCGGTGTTGCAAATCATCCGTGGTCTGCTGTTGCCGACGATGACATTTTTCAATTTTTTGGCGCTGCAATATCTGCAACTGGCCGAAACGATCTCTGTGCTTTTGGCGGCGCCCATTGTGGTGGCGGCGCTGGCGGGGCCGATGCTTGGTGAGTGGGCAGGCCCCCGGCGCTGGGCGGCCATTTTTGTCGGTTTCATCGGCGTCTTGATTGTAGTGCGGCCCGGCACAGCGGTGTTTGACTGGCCAGTGGTCTACATCATCATCTGTATGCTGGCTTATTCGGTGTATCTGTTGTTGACGCGGAAGCTGGCTGCAACCGAGACACCTGAAAGTCTGATTTTTTATTCCTGCTTTTTTGCGGCGATTTTGTTTGCACCCTTTGCGATACCCGAAGCGGCGATGCCTGTACGGGCGTCGGATTGGTTTGCGTTTGGTCTGGCTGGCGTGGCGGGCATGGTCGGGCACATGCTGATCATCCGCGTGGGCCGCATGGCGGATGCGTCGAAGACCACACCCTTTATTTATACGCAAATCATCTGGATGACCGGTATCGGGTACTTATTGTTTGGCGATGTGCCCGATGGTTGGACGCTCGCCGGTATGGTTGTGATTGCGGGCTCCGGGCTCTATCTGATGATACGGGAGCGGCAATTGAGGAAAAACCCATGATCGACATCATACCTCCGCAAAGCCTTGGTGAATGGCTGGCCTGGACGAGCGCGCTGATTACGATTGGTTTCGGGCTGATCTGCTTTTTTGCGCCGCGCACGACCTACAAGATATTGCGCCTTCGTACCGAGGAAGGTGTGCCGGAAGCACTGTCTGAAAGCCGCGCAACAATGGCGGGCTTTTATTTGGGCGTCGGCTTGCTGGCGATCCTGTTTGGCCAGCCGCTCATCTGGATGGTGCTGGGCGCGGGCTGGTTTTTTACGGCGCTGGGACGGCTTGTCTCGATCGTGTTTGACCGGGGCAACACCAGTTTCAACTGGATTTCGATTGCCATGGAAGCCGCCCTTGCCGCCATGCCGCTGGCTTATGTGTTGGGTTATGTGCGTTAACGCAACTAAGTTACAGGCGCGATACGGCAGAAAATCGGGCCTTTGTGCGACAAAAGGGTGATGGCTTGCGCTTGCGGTGCACAAACCCCTGTGTTAGATCGCCAACGTCTGACAGCGCAGGGGGGAACACCATTGCTGCTGGCGGGCGAAAAACCACAATCTTTACAGTGCGTTAGCATTTGGTCGTTGATCGAAGCGCTGGCAGTGTAAACCAGAAGAGAAGTGATTTACGTGGCCAACTCGTCACTCACATCCGGCGTCGCCATCCGATATGCCGGTTCTCTGCTTGAATTGGCAGAAGAAGCCAAAGCCATTGATGCGGTTGAAAAAGATCTGACCAGTTTTGAAGCGATGCTCGCCGATAGCGATGATTTGCGCCGTTTGGTTGAAAGCCCGGCATTTACCGCTGATGAGCAGCTGGCCGCGATTACCGCGCTGGTAAAAAAAGCGAAATTCAAACCACTGACCGCAAATTTTATGCAGGTCATTGCTCAAAACCGCCGTCTTTTTGCGATTGGCGGCATTATCGAGGCTTACCGCGCGGCGGTGGCTGAGAAAAAAGGACTTGTTTCTGCGGATGTGACCAGCGCCAAGGCGCTCACTGCGGCGCAGGAAAAAGAATTGAAGGCAACACTGAAAAGCGTTGCCGGCAAAGATGTATCGGTCAACGTGACCGTGGATCCGGCAATTTTGGGCGGCTTGATCGTCAAAATGGGTTCGCAAATGATCGATACATCGCTCAAAACCAAACTTTCTTCACTTAAGCTTGCACTCAAAGAGGTCAGCTGATGGACATTCGTGCCGCGGAAATTTCCGCAATTCTTAAAGATCAGATCAAAAATTTCGGTAATGAGGCTGAAGTCTCTGAAGTTGGTCAGGTTCTCTCGGTTGGTGATGGTATTGCCCGTGTTTACGGTCTTGACCAAGTGCAGGCCGGTGAAATGGTCGAGTTCCCCGGTGGTATCCGCGGAATGGCGCTGAACCTTGAAACCGACAATGTCGGTGTTGTTATTTTCGGTTCTGACCGCGACATCAAAGAGGGTGACACCGTTAAGCGGACCGGCGCCATCGTGGACGTGCCTGTGGGCAAGGAATTGCTCGGTCGTGTGGTTGACCCGCTTGGTAACCCAATTGATGGCAAGGGCCCGATCAAGGGCGCCAAACGCATGCGCGTGGACGTGAAAGCGCCGGGCATTATCCCGCGTAAATCAGTTCATGAGCCCATGTCGACCGGCCTGAAAGCGATTGACGCTCTGATCCCTGTTGGCCGTGGCCAGCGCGAATTGATCATCGGTGACCGCCAAACCGGTAAAACAGCGATCATTCTCGATACGTTCCTCAACCAGAAGCCAATCCATGACAATGGTCCGGAGAGCGACAAGCTCTACTGCATCTATGTTGTTGTCGGCCAGAAACGTTCGACTGTTGCGCAGTTTGTGAAAGTGCTCGAAGAGCGCGGCGCGCTTGATTATTCCATCATTGTGGCAGCGACCGCATCTGATCCTGCGCCCTTGCAGTATCTCGCACCGTTCGCCGGCTGTACCATGGGTGAATATTTCCGCGATAACGGCATGCACGCTTTGATCGGTTATGACGATCTGTCCAAGCAGGCTGTTGCCTATCGTCAAATGTCACTGCTGCTGCGTCGCCCGCCGGGCCGCGAAGCCTATCCGGGTGACGTTTTCTATCTTCACTCCCGCCTGCTTGAGCGTGCGGCGAAGTTGAACGAAGACAATGGTTCGGGTTCATTGACCGCGTTGCCGGTGATTGAAACACAGGCCAACGACGTGTCTGCGTTTATTCCGACAAACGTGATTTCGATCACCGACGGTCAGATCTTCCTTGAGACCGATCTGTTCTTCCAGGGCATCCGTCCGGCGGTGAACGTTGGTCTGTCGGTGTCGCGTGTTGGTTCTGCTGCCCAGATCAAAGCCATGAAGCAGGTCGCCGGTTCGATTAAGGGTGAATTGGCCCAGTATCGTGAGATGGCAGCGTTTGCGCAGTTTGGTTCTGATTTGGATGCCTCCACACAGCGCTTGCTGAACCGTGGTGCGCGTTTGACAGAATTGCTCAAACAGCCACAGTTCTCGCCGCTGAAAACGGAAGAGCAAGTCGCCGTGATTTTCGCCGGTGTTAAAGGCTACCTCGACAAGTTGCCGGTCAGCAAGGTCGGCGCATTCGAGCAAGGCTTGTTGAGCCATATGCGCGGTGACGGCAAGGCTGTTCTTGACACCATTCGCACCGAGCAGAAGCTGACCGATGATACGGAAAAAGCGCTGACGGCACAGATTGAAGCATTCGCAAAAGGTTTTGCGGCCTAAGGGCCGTAACGCCCGGGAGCACAAGGTTTATAACCCATGCCCTCATTGAAGGACCTTAAAAACCGGATCGCTTCAGTCAAAGCGACGCAAAAGATCACCAAGGCCATGCAAATGGTTGCGGCGGCGAAACTGCGTCGTGCACAGGAAGCAGCTGAGGCAGCACGCCCTTATTCACAACGGATGGGTGCGGTGTTGGCCAATATTGCGTCAACAGTGGACGGCGATGATGCGCCCAAGCTGATGAGCGGTACCGGTAGTGACCAAACGCATTTGCTGGTTGTATGCACAGCCGAGCGTGGCTTGTGCGGTGGCTTTAACTCGTCGATCGCCAAAAAAGCCCGTGAAGATGTTCTGCGCCTGAAAGCCGAAGGCAAGACTGTCAAAATTCTCTGCGTTGGCAAGAAGGGCTTTGACATTTTGCGGCGTGATTTCGCTGCCATGATCGTGGATCGCGTCGATCTGCGGGAAGTCAAGCGCTTGGCGTTTGCCGATGCGGCGAAAATCGGCAAGCAAGTCATTTCCATGTTTGATGCTGGCGAGTTTGACGTCTGTACGCTGTATTATTCAGAGTTTCAGTCCGTTATCAGCCAAATTCCAACCGGTCAGAAGATTATTCCTGCAAGCGCAGGCGGTGAACAAGCCGCCGACAGTGCCGCGTCGATTTATGAATATGAGCCTGATCCGGCGACTATTCTGGAAGATCTCATTCCGCGCAATATTTCCGTTCAAATTTTCCGGGCGCTGCTGGAAAACGCCGCATCCGAGCAGGGCGCGCGTATGAGTGCGATGGATAACGCGACGCGTAATGCCGGTGAGATGATCGACAAGCTGACGATGAGCTATAACCGCCAGCGTCAGGCGCAAATTACTAAAGAACTGATTGAAATCATTTCCGGCGCTGAAGCGCTGTAAGGGAAAGGTAGAAACCATGGCAAAGGCAGCTAAAAAGACTGCAGCAACCGGCAAAATCGCTCAGGTGATTGGTGCGGTTGTCGACGTGAAGTTTGAAGGCGAACTTCCGGCAATTCTGATGGCGCTTGAAACTGACAACAATGGCAACCGCCTTGTTCTCGAAGTAGCGCAGCATCTGGGTGAAAACACCGTTCGCACCATCGCGATGGACTCGACTGAAGGCCTGGTGCGCGGTCAGCCCGTCACCAACACAGGCGAAGCGATCACCGTGCCCGTGGGCGTTGAAATGCTCGGCCGCATCATCAACGTGATTGGTGAGCCAATTGACGAAGCCGGCCCGATTAAAGCGACCAAGCGCCGTGAAATCCACGCCGAAGCGCCTTCTTACGTTGAGCAGTCAACAGAAGCAGAAATTCTGGTCACCGGCATTAAGGTTGTCGACCTGCTCGCGCCTTATGCGAAAGGTGGTAAGATTGGCCTGTTCGGCGGTGCTGGCGTTGGCAAAACCGTTCTTATTCAGGAACTGATCAACAACATCGCGAAAGCGCACGGCGGTTATTCCGTGTTTGCGGGTGTTGGTGAGCGGACCCGTGAAGGCAACGATCTGTACTACGAATTCATCGAATCCGGCGTGAACAAAGAAGGCGGCGGCGAAGGCTCAAAAGCGGCGCTCTGCTTCGGCCAGATGAACGAGCCGCCAGGTGCGCGTGCGCGTGTTGCGTTGACAGGCTTGACGATTGCGGAAGAATTCCGCGACCAAGGTCAGGACGTGCTGTTCTTCGTCGATAACATCTTCCGCTTCACACAGGCTGGCTCAGAAGTGTCTGCGCTGTTGGGCCGTATTCCTTCTGCGGTGGGCTACCAGCCTACTCTGGCGACCGATATGGGCCAGATGCAGGAGCGTATTACAACAACAACCAAAGGTTCAATTACATCTGTGCAAGCCATTTACGTGCCTGCCGATGACTTGACCGATCCGGCGCCTGCAACATCATTTGCGCACTTGGATGCGACAACAACGCTGAACCGTGCGATTGCTGAAAAAGGCATCTATCCAGCGGTGGATCCTTTGGATTCGACATCACGCATGCTCGATCCGCAAATTGTTGGCGACGAGCACTACCAAGTGGCCCGTGCCGTCCAGTCGACTTTGCAGCGCTACAAAGCCCTGCAGGACATCATTGCCATTCTCGGCATGGACGAATTGTCAGAAGACGACAAGCAAACCGTGTCGCGTGCCCGCAAGATCGAGCGCTTCCTGTCACAGCCATTCTTTGTGGCGGAAGTCTTCACCGGCGCGCCGGGCAAGCTGGTTGATCTCGCCGACACCATTAAGGGCTTTAAGGGCTTGGTGGATGGCGAATATGACCACCTGCCAGAAGCTGCTTTCTACATGGTTGGCAACATCGACGAAGCCTTGGAAAAAGCCAAGAAACTGGCTGCTGAAGCTGCTTAAACTACCTGCTGACTGCCCGGATTGTGTGCTATACAATGCGGGCAGCCAATTGGAGGGAAGATCGTGAAAGACAATTTGATAGCACAGCTGGCCTTTGCAGGCGGTTTGACAGGCTTTCTTATCGGTCCTGAATCGATGGATCAGTTTTTTGGTATTTTCCCCAACAATGCAATTTGGATGAACGTCATTGTCGGTGCTGCCATTGGTGCGGCGCTGGGCTTTGTGGCGCAAAAGTTCAACAAACAAGCCGAGTAAGTCATTATGGCTGACGCCTTTAACTTTGAGCTGGTCTCACCGGAAAAGTTGTTGCTGTCGGAGCAAATCACCGAGGTGGTTGTTCCCGGCGAGACCGGTTACTTTACAGTCATGGCCAACCATGCGCCGACCATGGCGACATTGCAGCCCGGTGTTGCTGACGTCAAAACAGCCGACGGCAAGCATGACCGCTACGTTATTCTGGGTGGTTTTGTCGACGTGACGCCGACATCCTGCACATTGCTGGCTGAATCGGCCGTGCATGTGGATGAGGTTGGCGACGGCGCGATGATCGAGGAGCGTATCAAGGCAGCGCAGGCTGAAATCGACGCCGCTGTCGACAGCCAAGCGCAGACAAAGGCGGAGATGTATCTCAGCCAGTTGCAAACACTGCGTGCCAGCGTGCTGCCAGCCTGAGTTGTGCTCTAGCACAATTGATTTTTTGAAAGCGCCTTCGGGCGCTTTTTTATGGTGCGAGTTCCGAAAAGGGCTTGGCGAATTTCACTTCACCGCGATAGCCCGCCAAGACGCCGGGCCGCAGTTCTTTCGCGAGAAAGTAAGGGCCCTGATACTGGCTGATCATCGGGTCGGCGGTGCTGCTTTTGAAGCCGAAACGCTCGTAATAGGCCGGTGCACCCAAAAGAAAGACACTGTCCCAGCCGTCACGGCGCACATGGTCGAGCGATTGGCGGGTTAGCTCCGTGCCTACCTGCATGTCGCGCCACTGAGGCGCAACACTCAGCGGACCGAGACCGAGCGCCTTGGGCGGGCCTTGCAGCTGCGAATACATAACATGGCCGACCAAAGCGCCATCCAATTCCGCAACAAAGGAAGGTGTGTCCAGCGGCTCGTCAATCAATGCGTCCACAAGCCTGGCTTCTGTCGGGCGCCCGAAAGCCGTTTCTGTCAACGCCAGGATTGCGCCCCGTTCGCTGTCGGTTGCCTCGCGTATGATAAGCTTTTCGCGGATCATACGGGCTTGCCCGCCAAATGGGCGAAAGCGGCGACCACCTGCCGATAAGCGTCCCGCTTAAAATCAACGATCATATCGGGTAACTCGGCCATGGGTGCCCATTTCCAGTCATCAAACTCCGCTGTGTTGCCGTCAGGCGGCGGATTGATCTGGATTTCGCTCTCATCGCCCTCAAAACGTACGGCGAACCAACGCTGCTTCTGGCCGCGATATTTGCCGCGCAGGCCGATGCCCATCATATGGTCCGGCAGGTCATAGGTGATCCACTCAGACGCTTCCTCGATCAACGAAACCGATTTCATGCCGGTTTCTTCATAAAGCTCACGCAGCGCACCCGTCCAAGGGTCTTCGCCTTTATCGATGCCGCCTTGCGGCATTTGCCACAGCATGGGATCGCCTGAATATTCCGAATTGTGGTCCGACAAGCGCTGCCCGACCCAGACCAGCCCATCTTTGTTGATCACCATCACGCCGACACAGGGCCGATAGGTCAGTTCATCTGCGGTCTTTCTATTGCCCATTAGCGGCCTGCCGACGTTGTTTGGACGACACCGGAAATGCCGACAAATTCAAAACCGCGTTTCTTGGCGTCATTGGCCCATTCCGCTACCGTATCGACGGTCAGGCCAAGCGCCGAGCCGGTGCCGATGGCATAGCCTTGCGCGCTGGCGAGATCTTCCAACGCTTTGAGCTTGCTCATGATGTCAGTGCGCGTCAGCGACGCGTCGATGACGATGTGGGCTTGTCCATAAGGCACACCGCGCGCTTTGGCTGCGGTGCCCATCTGTGCGCTGGCGGTGCCATCATTGAGCAGCAGCAAGCCACGATAGGCAAGGTCACCCAATACTGGGGCCATGGCGCGCTCGTCGGTGGCAAAGCGGCCGCCGAGATAATTCATGATGCCGGTATAGTTGGTCAGCCGGCTCATCGCCCAATGCAGGTTTTCCAGATTGGTCTCCGATGAGGATGCCAAACGCAGCGTATTAGGGCCAGGGTCCACATCGGGGTAGCCGAAAGGCTCCATGGGAACTTGCAATAAAAGCTCGTGGCCTTTTTTGCGGGCAGCCCGCATCCAGCGGTTGAGGCTGTTGCCGTTGGGGGCAAAGGCCAGTGTAATGTCCTCGGGCAGTTGCTCAATGGCGCGCGCGGTGCCGGTTTGTGACAGGCCCAAGCCGCCGATGACCAGCGCGATGCGCTTGCCACCGGTACCGCTCCAAGGCCGCGCATAGATGTCCATCGGGCGGCGGCCATCCGGCGTGCGCACCGGCAGCAGGCCTTGCTCGGTCTCTTCAATGGCTTCCATTTCGGGCAGGTGCGCGAGTTGCAATGGCTGGCCGATGCCGGTTGCCGACGGGTCGCGCAGGGTGATGATCTTGGCGCCACCCGGCGACAAGCGCCGCACATCGTCAATCGGGCCTGCGTCCGATGCGGGCGTGGTTTGGTCCGGTTCGGTGAAGGTAACCTCGGCATTGCTGTTGGTGTCGCCATAGACCACCTGAACACCGTCGCTTGATTGTTGCTCGGGCTGTTGGGCGCTTGTCTGAGGCGCAGCTGTCTGCGGTGTGGTGGTGCCGGTCAGTACGGGTTCGGGCAATTTCAGCGGGGCCACGCGGGCAATGTCAGCCTGGTTCAGCAGTGTAAAACTGTTCAAACCCAAAGCGGCGAGGGCCACAAGCGCCAGCGGCGCGCCAAAGTGCAAAGACCTACTTTTGGCTGGGGCTGCTTGCCGGGCCTTGGGAGCACGGCGAACAAGGGGCGCATTTAGATCATCCATTGCGATTGCAGGTCCCCTGGCTAAGTCTTCTCAGCATGGCGTTGTTGCTGTCTGCCGAATCAAAAAGCTGCCGCAGTGCGACAGCTTTAAGTTTAATGGGTGTGCAACGCTTGGCAATGCCAATCCAGTTGAACGCGAACCGCGTGGTTTTCGCCCAACCGACCGTGTCTCGCCAAGCCGCTTAGTTCGGCAAGGCGGTCGCGGGGTTTGGCGGGAAGGCGTCGTTTTGCTCTTCGCCACGCAGCAGAGCCAGCGCAAATTTCAGCTGGTCGTCCTCCGCCTTATCCCGCGGCACATAGGCAACGGAGCCTGAGCCGTCTTCGTCTTCTTCAGCCCCTTCGATGTGCCCACGCAGATCGCTCTCACCGCGTGATACATCCACGCCTTGCAATTCTTCCGGCAAGGTTTGCTTGACGTTGATGTCGGGCGTAATGCCCTTGCCCTGAATGGAAACACCGGCCGGTGTGTAATAAAGTGCGGTCGTCAAGCGCAGCGCACCAGCATCACCCAGTGAGATGATCGTTTGCACCGAACCTTTGCCAAAGGAGCGCGAGCCGACAACGGTGGCGCGGCGGTGGTCTTGCAGGGCACCGGCCACGATTTCTGATGCGGATGCCGAGCCGCCATTGACCAGAACGATGACCGGAGCGCCATCAACCAGATCGCCGGGGCGCGCTGAGAAGCGGCGGCTGTCATTTTCTTCGCGGCCACGGGTGGATACGATCAAGCCTTGCTCCAAAAATGCGTCAGACACGTTGATCGCCTGGTCCAGCAAACCGCCGGGATTGAGGCGCAAATCAAGCACATAGCCTTTCAGCTCTTTGTCACCGGCTTCTTTTTTGATTTCGGTGATGGCCTGTTCCAGATCGTCATAGGTTTGCTGGCTGAAGGTAGTCAGGCGCATATAGCCGACATCTTCTTCAAGGCTCCACTTCACGGCCTGCACTTTGATGACGGCACGGATGATGGTGATTTCCAGCGGCTCGGGTTGGCCTTCGCGCAGTACGGTCAACTCAATGGGCGTGTTGACGGGGCCGCGCATCATGTCGACGGCTTCCTGCAGGGACAGGCCGCGAATATCGGTGCCGTCAATGGCTGAAATGAAGTCACCGGCCAAAATGCCCGCTTCTTCCGCCGGGGTGCCGAACATCGGCGTGATGACCTTGACCAGTTCGTTTTCCATGGTGACTTCGATGCCCAGCCCGCCAAACTCACCGCGGGTCTGGGTGCGCATGTCTTCGGCGCCTTCCGCATCCAGATAGGATGAATGCGGGTCCAGCGAGGTCAACATGCCGTTGATGGCGTTTTTGACCAGGTCTTTTTCGTCGGGCACTTCCACGTAATTGGCGCGCACGCGCTCGAAAATATCGCCGAAGATGGCTAGCTGGCGATAGGTCTCGCTACCGGCGGCATTGGCGGCGGGCAGGCGCAGTGCGTCTGATGCAAACATGGTTGCACCCGCACCCAAAAAGGCCCCTGCGACAACAAGTGAAGCTTTGCGCATCATATGAAAATCCTTCCTGCGGTTTTACTCCCACCATGGTGAGGGGTCGACCGGTTCTCCATTACGTCGAAACTCAACATAGAGCTTCGGATTTGTATTGTTAGTGGCAGCAGCGGTAACGCTGGCCAATTGTATGTTGCCCATAGTGCCAACAGGTTCGCCTGCAAGCAACCTCTGTCCTGACACAATATCGAGAGCAGACATGCCCGCCATGACAATTTGGTAATTCTGCCCCACATCAAGAATTAGAAGTTGCCCGTAAGCACGAAATGGCCCGGCATACAGCACCTCCGCATCGGCCGGGGCAGTAACCACCGCACCGGCGCGCGCTTCAATTGTGTCGCCATTGGCGCGTGTTCCCAAGCCGTCGTCACCGCCAAATGCGGTAATTGTGCGGCCACCGACGGGTTTTGCCAATTGGCCGCGCAATTGTGTAAAGGGCACGCTGGCCAGCAATTGCGGGCGGGCGCTTTCCTGCTCTTCGGCGCGGCGTAATGCCTCGGTGCGCAGGCGTGCGGCTTCGGCGGCTTGTCTTGTTTGGCTGCGCTCCTGCTCCAGACTTGCCAGGCGCTCTTGCTCAATGGCTTCGCGCGTGGCGCGTTCGGCTTCGGCCTTGGCGCGCTCTTCAGCCAGCCTTGCCAGTTCTTCGGCTTCGGCCTGGGCTTTTTCTGCGGCGATGCGGGCGCGCTCGGCGGCCTCACGCGCCAGCCGTTCGGTTTCGCGCTCGATGGCGATTTCCGCACGCAGTTTTGACACAAGGTCACCGAGATTGTCAGCGCGGGCGGCCAGCTCTGCGGCGCGGCGCTGCTCTTGGGCCAATTGCTCGATCGTCTGGCCTTCGAGATCGCGCTTTTGTTTGAGCAGCAGCTCCAGCCGCACCTGCTCGTCGCGCTGGGCGATGCGGGTCTGGTCGAGGCTTTGGCGTTCGCTGTCCAGCGAGGCTTTCACCGATGCCAACTCGCGCAGATCATCAAACAGGATGGCGGTTTGGGTGCGCATTTCGGGCACAACAGCGCTGAGCAAAATCGACGAGCGCACCGACGACAGCGCGTCTTCGGGTGTGACCAGCAAAGCAGGCGGCGGGTTGAGGCCCATGCGTTGCAGGCCCGCCAGCACTTCTGCCAGCAAGCCGCGCCGCTCGTTGAGGCTGGCGCGCAGGCCGGTTTCGCGCAGCACTAAATCCTCAATGCGGCCTTCAAGCTCCAGCAGGTCGGTGGTCAGCTGCTTTTCGGTTTTGGCCGCTTGAATGAGCGCGTTGGTGATCGACGTGCGGTCTTTCTTGATGGCGGCGACTTCCGCCTCCAACTCCTCAGCGCGTTGCAGTGACATGCGGCGCTGGCCTGCCAGTTCGCGGATTTCGGCGCTGCCTTGCTGGATGGTTTGCTGGCGTTCGTCGGTATCGGGTGCGGGTGCGTTTTGCGCGTGCGCCACCGGCATTATCGCCAGCAACGCAAGCGCAGTGCCAGAGGCTAACAATGGACGGGTGAAAGTGCGCAAGTCGACAACGGTTTCCTGAACGAATCGGGCCCAACATACAGCACAATGCAGCCAAATCATGCTCAAAGCTTTAAGGCCATGGCTTTAATCGCGGTGGTAAGGGTGGCCCGCGGAAATGCACATGGCGCGGTAGAGCTGCTCGGCGACCAGCACCCGCACCAGCTGGTGCGGCATGGTGAGCGCGCCAAATGAGACGATATGGGTAGACCGCTCACGCAGGGCCGCATCATGGCCGTCCGGCCCACCAATGGCCAGCACGCAGCTTTTGCGGCCCGCGTCGCGAAAGCCTTCCAGCCAAGCAGAGAAGTCGCGCGAGGACGGGCTTTTGCCGCGCTCGTCAAACAGGATCAGCGGGGTGGCCGCGTCTGCGGTGAGGGCGTCAAGTTTTTGGGCTTCGTCGCGCTTGCGCAGGTCGGTGGTGGCAGCGCGGCTTTCGGTGATTTCAACGAGCGCAGGCTTGGCATAGCCGAGCTGGCCGCCGGTCTTGCCCAGCCGGTCCCAATAGCGGTCAAACAGGGTGCGCTCGGGGCCGGACTTCATCCGGCCGACGCAAAAAAGGGTCAGTTGCACCGGCTGTGACTAGTGCACGGTGCCGGTTTGGGCGTCGGTGTCTGTGCCGGTCCAGATTTTTTCCAGCGCGTAAAACTCACGCACTTCCGG
>JBAUIL010000201.1:0-4449 GCA_049682915.1 Ahrensia sp.
GCGCGCAAGGTAATCCGCTGACGCATAGAGCCCGAGCGAATAGTCAATGAGCTTGCGCACACGCAAGCGCCCCTTGTCCGGCCGCCCCACCATGATGGCGAGGTCTGCTTCGCGCTCGGACAGAGAGAAACTGCGCGGTACAGGCACCAGCTGTATCCGCAAATCGGGATAGGCTGCGCGGAACTTGCCGAGCCGCGGGGCGAGAAACGCACTGCCAAAACCATCCGGTGCGCCGATGCGGATGGTGCCGGCTACCTCGCCACGGTCGCGCATGCGCGCGGTGCTTGTGAATATCTCTGCCTCAATGCGTTCGGCGGTCGCAAACAGTGCCACACCATCTTCGGTAAGCGTGGAGCCGCGTGGTGTACGGTCAAACAGGCGTGCACCCACGGCTTGCTCTAAAGAGGCGACATGTCGGCTAAGCCGCGCCTGGCTGACACCAAGCCGTGCCGCGGCGCTCAACATTTGGCCCTCACGCGCCACAGCGAGGAAATATCGCAGATCGTCCCAGTTCATTTGTTCGTTTTTGCATAACAGATTGTCATTTTCATCCATTTATATTCGAAAATGGGTGATATAGGTAGCAGGTAATTTCCAGAGGAGACTTTCATGACCGAGATTGCGCACTTTATCGACAATGCCCGCGTGGCAGGAAAATCTGGCCGCAGCCAGCCGGTTTTCAATCCGGCAACAGGGGAAGCCGAAAAGACCGTGGCGCTGGCCTCAACCCAAGAAGTCGACGCCGTTGTCGCATCGTCCAAAGCGGCTTGGGCGGAATGGTCAAAAACACCGCCGCTGCGCCGCGCGCGTATTCTCGACCGGTTCAAAATGATCCTTTGGGATCGCGCCGACCAATTGGCGCAAGCCATTTCAGCCGAACACGGCAAAACCCATGATGATGCGGTTGGGGAAGTGACACGCGGCCTTGAGGTTGTCGAGTTCGCCGTTGGCGCGCCGCATTTGCTGAAGGGAGAATATACGGAAGATGTGGGTTCGGGTGTCGACAGCAACTCCGTGCGTCAATCTCTCGGTGTCGTCGCTGGCATAACACCATTCAATTTCCCGGCCATGGTTCCCATGTGGATGTTTCCGGTTGCGATTGCTTGCGGCAATACCTTCATTCTGAAGCCGTCCGAGCGCGATCCATCGGCTTCGCTACTGATCGCGGAGTGGCTGGCTGAAGCGGGCTTGCCCGCCGGTGTTTTCAACGTGGTGCAAGGCGATAAGGAGGCGGTCGATGCGCTTCTTGGCCACCCAGATGTCAAGGCGATCAGCTTTGTCGGATCAACGCCAATCGCTAAATACATCTATGAGACCGGCACCAAGAACGGCAAACGCGTGCAGGCGCTTGGCGGTGCCAAAAACCACATGGTCATCCTGCCCGACGCCGATCTCGATATGGCGGCCAATGCATTGATGGGCGCCGCCTACGGTTCAGCCGGTGAGCGCTGCATGGCAATCTCGGTTGCTGTACCCGTCACCGACAAGGTGGCCGATGCGCTGATCGAAAAACTGATACCCAAGATTGAGGCTCTCAAAGTTGGTCCGGCATCAGACAAGGCGTCTGAGATGGGACCTGTTGTCACCAAGGCAGCGCAGGAGAAAATCCTCGGTCTGATCGACAAAGGTGAAGCTGAAGGCGCAAAGGTCGTCGTCGACGGGCGCGGTTTCACGCCACCACAGGGTTATGAAAACGGCTATTTCGTTGGCCCGACTCTGATTGACAATGTTACGCCTGACATGACGGTTTGGCGTGAGGAAATCTTCGGGCCGGTGCTGTCTGTTGTGCGCCGCAAGGACTATGCAGAAGCGGTCGATTTGATCCATTCTCACGATTACGCCAATGGCGTGGCGATCTTCACGCGCGATGGTGATGCGGCACGGAGTTTCGCCCATGACATCGAAGTGGGCATGGTCGGCATCAACGTTCCGATCCCGGTGCCGATGGCCTTTCACAGCTTTGGCGGCTGGAAGCAGTCACTGTTCGGCGACCACCACATGCATGGGGCCGAAGGCGTGCGTTTCTACACACGCCTGAAAACGATCACCACACGCTGGCCGACCGGTGTTCGCACAGATCCCGAATTCGTCATGCCGACGATGGGCTAATCAATGATAAGTTGAGCCGGACGCCACACGATGGCATCCGGCTCAAAGCACTCAAATTTACGGTTCTAAGGGCGGGTGAGCCGCGCAAATACATCGCCGGAATTGGCTGCCATCGGCAATGCCTCAAGGGTTGCGGCCATCGCTTTAGCGTCAATCCAGCTATCGTAGCGCAGCACATGCGCTTCACCCAAGCTGACATTGAATTCATAGGTGCCAAGCGCCCCCAATCGATCCAGACAGGCCAAGGCGACAGGCCGCTGGATGGTTGTGAACTCAAACGATAAAGCGGGCAGGGGCTGGCTCAAACCCTCCAGCACAGCCAGTTCGTGACCTTCCACATCAATCTTGGTGAAATCGGGCAGGCCGTGCTGGTCAATGAGCTTATCCAGCGTTGTGACCGGCACCAATATTGTCTGGTCCCAGACTTGACCCTGCCAGGCTTCAGCAATCTTTGAGTTTTCTATCATCTCTTCTGATGCGGTGGTTACCGTCGGGTTGGCGCTGTTGACGTGCAGCTGCAGCGTGCCGATCTGGCGTCCGACGCCCGTCTGTTCAAGGCTGACGCGGTCACAATGCCCATAAAGCAAACGCAATGCGCGAAAGATCTGCGGTTGCGGCTCAACCGTTACAACGCGCGCACCCAACCGCACAAAGCTGCCCGTGCGGTCGCCGACATGGGCACCGATATCGAATGCCAGGCTGCCTTCGCTGATAAACTGACGATTGAAGTCGTCCATGCGCGCTGTGCGGGCCGTGTCGCGGTAATAAACATCAATTGAGCGCTTCACCGCCGCTGCACGTGTGGTGCGTCTTGATCCCGGTACTGTCATCGATTTTCCACCGCATAAAGCGCTCGAACAAAAGCATCGGCGGTCTCACTCCAGTCGGGCAGAGCGGCTCCGGCGGCGTGTGATGCCGCGGCGGCCGCTTGTCGTTTCGCCTCGTCAGTCAGCAAGAGCCGCAACGCAGCCGCAAAGTCATGCGGCGCATCGACGGCAACAAGCAGGCCAGCATCCGCGGGAACAGTGTCTGGCACCGCGCCGGTTCGACAAGACACGATTGGCAGGCCATGCACCATCGCCTCATCAAACACGATGCCATATCCTTCAAACCGAGTCGAAAGCGCGAATAGGCTCGCGGTTTGATAGAGCTCAGCCAGCGTTTTATCATCGACCTGACCGGCAAGGGTCACGCGCTGCGCAAGGTTCAGGTCCCGGCGCATCGCTTCCAGTTTCAAAGCATAAGCCTCATCGAGGCGCGCGCCGACGATTGTCGCATGCCATTCAAGATCAACGATTTTGGCAAGCGCCTGCAGCAAAACATCGTGCCCTTTGCGCGGCATCTGAATGCCCACCGACAAGATCAAAGGCGGGCTTGATGGTGCGGCGGGTCGTGATGGCCTATCGGTCCCGGGGCGCGCGATGGTTATGCGCTCGGCTGACACACCATAGTCGCGCGTCAAAAGCGCTGCTGTGTGAGGGCTGGGCACAATGACATGGGCCGCGACGCTCAAATTGGCCTTCTCGGTTTCAAAAAGCGATTGCCCCCGCGCCGGGTCAAGGCCGTTTTCGAGGGCCAACGGGTGATGCACCAAGGCAATAATCGGCGTTTGAAGTTGGGCAACGCGCGCCGGGTCCAGCGCACCATAGGCCAGCCCGTCAATGATAACCGGTCCGTGGTCCGCACCCGATGCCAGGCGCAAAAAGGCTTCATCCATATCAGCCCGTGTGGGGTTGGGAAAACTGCCGGGCAGGGCGATGTGGGCGATAGCGTGGTTAGCTTTGCGCAATTCATGCAGCACGCGCTTATCGTAGATATAGCCGCCGGTCACGGTATTGATATCGCCCGGTACAGCGAGTGCGCCCTTCATTTGCCACCTGCCACAAACAGGCCCGGCAGCACGGCGATCAAAATTGCGATGCCAAACATCACACTCGACGCCACCGCTGCGCTGGGTGCGACATCGGCCAGCGGTAACAGCACCGCAGCCGACCCTTCGCGGACGCCCCACCCGCTGACGGTGAAGGGGATCAGCATGGAAAACAACACGACCGGTACAATCGCCAGCACCGCCGCCAGCGGCAACACAACCCCAACGGCCAAAGCACAAATTGCAAAGGCCGCTAGATTGCAAACAGTGATGGCCGTCCCCAAGATAATTTGTGTCGGCAGAACGTCGCGCGCAAACAGCGCACGCTGCAATGGCTTAAGCCAATCAGCAAGGCGCGGCGCCAAAGCGGCAAGCCAATACCCGCCACCGATAAGCAAGCCCAAAACAGCGCTTCCTGCGATGACGATGATTGTAAGCGGTGCAACAAATGCGGCAGGCCATGTGAGGCC
>JBAUIL010000202.1:0-8532 GCA_049682915.1 Ahrensia sp.
CAACCAACATGAAAACTCTTTTGATCACACTCGCAACTGCTGCAACTCTGATGGCGGGCGCTGCACATGCCGCCTCAACATCAAACTCAGAAGGCGACGTTCGCGCATTTGATTCAAACCCACAGACCTTGTTCGGTGGCGCTGCGCTCGACGTTGAGCCAACCGCTTCCATCGGTGGCGTCTCTGAAGGCCAAGTCTTTGTTGAGCAGCAGTTCATCAATGGCCGCGAAGCAAACGTGCGCTACACACTGGATGGTGGTGTCAAAAACATCGTCTCAAAATCATTCGCGTCAAGCGACAGCTAAGCGCTGAACTGACCCAAATCAAGCGCGCTGCAGCAATGCGGCGCGCTTTTTTATTGTCGATAGATCACACTCAATTAAATGAAACGTCACGGCCTGCCGCGCGGATGGAAACGGAAAAGCCCGCCATAACATCCACCGCAGCCATCACCATCAGAATGAAAAAGACCGACGTTGCCGCGCCACCCACCAGCAGAAATTCCACCAGAAAGGCAACAAAAACAAAGGTCGACAACAAATGATCGAGCACCGACGCATTGGAAGTACGCGTCGATTTCATGATCTCGAAGAACAGCAAAATCAGTGAAGCAACAATCAGCATTTCGCCGACATTCATCGTCCACACACCACCCGACATCATGGTCACCGACAGCGCGGTTTGCGACAACATAGCCACACCCGAGCCGGATACCAAGATAAGATTGTAGGCGATGAACGGAAGGATCATCAATGGAAACAAGGCCAGCATAACGTACTCCCCGATGCGCTAAAGCGCGTCGCACTTATCAGCTATCGGCACCTGCGTCACCACGCTAATCAGGCCGCCGTCAAATGTAAGCGTCTCACGGTTCAAAACCGAATTACTCTCAAATTCATAACACACCAAAACGCCCATAAGCGGACCATCGGCGGTTTCAACGCGGTGCGTGATACGGCTTCCTGACAAGGCGTCATCCAACTCAACCAGACTGTCGATGAATTCATCGCGGTTCTGGACAACATCAAAATCCGTCAACTCGATTGTTGCATCAGCTGTCAGCAAAGCGGCGATGGTTTCTGCTCTCGTATTGTCATCATCTGTTTCAGGTGCCGCACCCAGCGCCTGATAGAAGCGATGCGCCGTGTCAATCTGTTGCAGCCGCGCGCCATCAGCTTGGGCGGGCATCACCAAACAACAAGCGGCGATAAAACCAGAAATCAGAACAGATCGGACCATGAAATGCCCCCTCATAATTCGATGCGATGAACCTGCAATTGCGTATCAGTCGAGCCGCTAGCAGGCCTTGTGTCAAGATCATCAGCGCCACTGTGATAGGTCGTGCGCACAGCGTCAAAGACGTGGCCCGTGATGCGGGCAAGTGCCACTTCCGGCGGGCGGGCATCGTCGCAATGCATCGCAGCAAGGCCGCTGACCAAATCGCCGGTGCCGTGGGGCACGTCGTCAAACTGCGCGTGGCCACAATAATGGGCCGCTTGCCCAGTGACCATCAAATTGCCGATATCCGCCAAGCCGCCACCGGGCGCAGACGTAATAATCTGCACGGGTGGCGCAAGCCGCTTCGACGAGACCACCCAATCAGCCAGCACATCGCAACGTTGCCCGGTCAACCAGTCATGCTCATAGCGGTTCGGGGTAATCACATCGGCCAAGGGCACCAGCACATCACGCATCGCTGCAGCCGTCGCCTCCGGCACATACAGCCCGCGATTATCGCCCATCACCGGATCGCAAATATAGCGGCATTCAGCGCGCTGCGCTTTGACCGCCTGAACGAAGCGGGCCACAGCATCGGCCTGTTGTGGTGCGCCCAGATAGCCGCTGACAATAGCCCGTACAGAACCAACACCGGAGGCTAAAAGCTCGTCCAGCATGGCATCAAAGACAGCCGCTTCAGGCACCAGCCGCGTGCCACGGCCCAAGCCTGGATGATAGGGCAAGACCACCGTGGGCAGCGCCCACACATCATAACCCGCCGCTTCCAGCACCGGCACGATAACCCGGTTGCCCACCGCACCGCGTGCAACATGGCTGGAGATGACCACAATGGTGTCGCGCCCGCTCACCGCGACGCTATCGCAAAAGCCAGTTGATCAACATCACCAGCAACACGACAGCGGCAACGATGCCCATGCTGCGCCCGACCCGTTTGCCCCACAGTTCCGCCTTGTCGTCCTGGTCGGCATCCGCACCGCTGATGTGGTCGGTGGCTTGCTTGGCCACGCGCGCCAGCGACGATGTGGCGATCGTCTCGCTTTCACGCGACACCCGCTCCAACACCCGCTGTGATTCGCGGGCGCGTTCTTCATCAGGGGTGGGTTTTCGTGTCATCGACACCTCTCGCAGCGGCTGGACTTCGCCATGTTTTCAGGTTTGGCGCGCAGCCGCAACCGCGCCCATCATAGTCATCATGCTTTGATGGCGACAACCGGATTATTGGGGGTGCATTCAAAAATCGCCTCGCATAAGGTGGCCAAAAAATAAATCGGGAGTTGGGGCATGCAAAAGACGGTCAATGCCATCACGCGGCGACTTTTAAGTGCAATCAAAACACAGTTGGGTGCACGTCAGGCGGAGTTGGCGGACGCTGTTCTGCAAAGTGTCCCACCCGAAGATCTCGTGGCCATGCCCGAAGATGTTTTATCCGCGCTGATCATTCAGGCCGATGAAGCGCTGGCGAGTGCATCAGACCGAGACCATATCACCATCATCAAGCCGTTACGGCACCCCAGCGGTCAGTCCTACACGCTGGTTTCCGTCATCAATAGAGACAAGCCCTTTCTGTATGACAGTGTGCTTGGCGAAATCAACGCATCCATGCGCGACATTCTGCTGGCAACCCATCCGGTGCTTGAC
Organism: Ahrensia sp.; assembly: GCA_049682915.1. Classification (GTDB taxonomy): domain Bacteria; phylum Pseudomonadota; class Alphaproteobacteria; order Rhizobiales; family Rhizobiaceae; genus JBCDLI01. The sequence continues at coordinate 2,878 of JBAUIL010000202.1, forward strand.
CTCATGCATGGCAGCGACGGCTATACGCTTGTTGACAAATCACGCCCCGGACTGGCCCGTGAAGACACGGTCCGCACCAGTTGCATTCAGGTGGTTCTGGCGGGCGCTGACGATGGCGCGATCAATGCGTTGAGCGCTGGCATTGAAAAAACCATCGGCCTCGTCAACATTGCCACCGGCGATTGGCAGCCGATGCTGCAGCGCCTTGACCGTGCGATTGCTGAATTCCGAGACGGGGTTCTGCCTGCCAAAAAATCCGACATCGAAGAAGCAATCGCCTTCATCGAATGGCTGCGCGACGATAATTTCACCCTGCTTGGCATGCGTGAATATGACTACACCGGCGGCGAAAAGCGCGGCAAGCTTGAACGCTCCGACAAGCCCTCGCTGGGTATTTTGCGCGATCCTGAAATCCGCGTTCTGGTGCGCGGCGACCAGCCGGTGATCACGACACCGGAAATCCGCGCCTTCCTCAACAGCCGAGACCTGTTGATCGTCACCAAAGCCAATTCGAAATCCGTCGTCCACCGCCGGGCTTACCTCGACTATATCGGCATCAAGACCTATGACGCCAAAGGCAAGCTGACAGGCGAATTGCGGGTCGTCGGCCTGTTCACCTCCACCGCCTACAACCGCTCAGTGATGCGGGTGCCTTATATTCGCTCAAAGGCCGACGCGGTGATGAAGCGGTTGCAGTTTGAGCCGTTGAGCCACTCCGGCAAAGCACTGGCCAACGTTTTGGAGTCCTATCCACGCGATGAGCTTTTCCAGGTCGATGTCAGCCAACTGACGCGCAATGCCGAAGCAATCATCGCGCTCAATGACCGGCCGAAAGTGCGCGTGCTGTCGCGCATTGACGCGTTCGACCGCTTCGTTTCCGTACTCGTTTTTGTGCCCAAGGACCGCTACGATTCAGCCGTGCGCGAAGCCATCGGTGAAATGTTGGCGCAGGCCTATGACGGGCATGTGTCGGCGTTCTATCCGAGCTTTCTGGAAGGCACGCTGACCCGGGTCCATTTTATTATCGGTCGACGCAGCGGAAAAACACCGACCCCCACCCAAACCTCGCTGGAACAGAATGTCGCGCACATCATCCGCACCTGGGATGATGAGTTTGCCGACAATATCGCGCAGCTCAATGCCGAGCAGCAGCAGGAGGCAATGTGTTTTGGCTTTCCGCACGCCTACCGCGATAACGTCTCAAGCCAGCGCGCTATTGAAGACCTGTCATTTATGCAGGCAATTGGCGACGACCAGTCAATTGCGGTCGATTTTTTCCGTGAGCACGGCGCGCCGGAACATCAGGCGTCGCTGCGTATCTACCATGCGGGCGCGCCGGTGGCGCTGTCGAGGCGTGTGCCCGTTTTGGAAAATATGGGCTTTCGGGTGATCAGCGAAAGCACCTACTGCATTACCGACACCCGTCGGGGTGAGCCGCACGAAATCTGGCTGCACGACATGGAACTGGAAAGCCGCAGCGGCGCGCCGGTCGACATTGACAGCGACAATGGCACCATTTTTGAAACTGCCTTTCTGTCGGTCTGGCACAATCAAGCCGACAATGATCCGTTCAATGTGTTGGTCCTCGCCGCCGGTCTGTCCTGCCGCAAAACCACAGTGCTGCGCGCCATCGGGCGCTATCTCAAACAAGGCACGGTCGCCTTCTCACAAGCCTATATGGCCGCCACGCTGGCAAAATATCCCGACATCAGCAAACAGCTTTTCCAGCTGTTTGCAACGCGCTTTGCACCGCTGATTAGCGATGAAACAGACGACAGCAGAGCGGTGGATGCCAAGCACATCCGCGCGGGGATCGCCGATTTGTTGGCCGAGGTCGAGAGCATCGATGAAGATCTGATCGTGCGCCACTATCTCAGCGTCTTGGATGCCATGTTGCGCACCAATTACTATCGCAATGAAACCGATGGGGAACTGCGCCGTATCCTCGCCTTCAAGCTCGATCCGGGTAAAATCGACTTCCTGCCGCAGCCGCGCCCTTACCGTGAAATCTTTGTGTATGGCACGGAAATAGAAGGGGTGCATTTGCGTTTCGGGCCCATTGCGCGTGGCGGCCTGCGCTGGTCTGACAGGGCCGAGGATTACCGCACCGAAGTGCTGGGGCTGGTTAAAGCCCAACAGGTCAAAAATGCAGTCATCGTTCCAGTTGGTGCGAAGGGCGGTTTTTATCCCAAGGCCCTGCCCGTCGATGGCGACCGCGACGAGATCTATGAGGCAGGACGCGCTGCCTACATCAAATTCATCACGCAATTGCTGTCGGTGACTGACAATCTGGTCGACGACAAGATTGTGCCGCCCGCCGATGTGCGGCGCCTAGATAGCGATGACCCCTATCTGGTGGTCGCAGCCGACAAAGGCACAGCGCGCTTTTCAGACACCGCCAACGGCATTTCACAGGACCATGATTTCTGGCTCGATGATGCCTTCGCGTCGGGTGGCTCCGCCGGCTACGACCATAAAGCCATGGGCATCACCGCACGCGGCGGCTGGGAGGCGGTCAAACGCCATTTCCGTGAGATGGACAAAAACATCCAGGAAGAACCGTTCACCGTCGCCGGTGTCGGCGACATGTCGGGCGATGTTTTCGGCAACGGCATGTTGCTGTCCAAACAGATTAAGCTGATTGCCGCCTTCGACCACCGCGACATCTTCATCGATCCCGACCCTGATCCGGCAACAAGCTTCGCCGAGCGCCAGCGTCTGTTTGAAATGAGCCGCTCCAGCTGGCAGGATTACGACCTCAAGAAACTATCCAAAGGCGGTGGTGTTTTCTCGCGCAAGCAAAAAACGATCACGCTCACCAAAGCAGCCGCTGAGGCCATTGGCCTGACCAAGCTGAAAGCTGCCCCCAACGAGATCATCAAGGCCATTTTGATGGCTGAGGTCGAATTGATGTGGTTTGGCGGCATTGGCACCTATGTGCGCGCCAGCCATGAAAGCGATGCCGATGCGGGCGACCGGGCCAATGATGCGGTCCGTATCACCGGCAAACAGATGCGCGCCAAGGTCGTGGGCGAGGGCGCCAATCTCGGCCTCACCCAGTTTGGTCGTATCGAATATGCCCGCCACGGCGGACGCCTGAACTCCGATGCAATCGATAATTCAGCGGGCGTTAATTCATCCGACGTCGAGGTCAACATCAAGATTGCGCTGGCCAAATCGCTGCGCGATGGCTCGCTGACCCGCACCAACCGCGACAAGCTGTTGGTGGCCATGACCGATAGCGTGGCCGACCTGGTGTTGCGCAACAATTATGAGCAGACGCTGACCCTGTCGCGTATTGAGCGCAGCGGCAGCCAGAACCTCGCGCTGCAAGCGCAATTGATGAAAGCACTGGAAGGCAGGGGCCTGCTCGACCGCACGGTGGAAATGCTGCCCGACGATGAAGCGATCGCCGAGTTGGAAGCCGATGGCGCAGCCTTGACCCGCTCTGAAGCCGGTGTGCTGCTTTCCTACGCAAAGCTGGTGCTGTTTGACGATCTGGTCGCCTCCGAATTGCCCGATGATCCCTATCTGGAAGGCGAATTGAACAACTATTTCCCGCCGCGCATGCACAAGCCTTACGCCGACAATATCAAGACCCACCGGCTGCGCCGCGAGATCATCGCCACCGTTCTCGCCAACAATGCCGTCAACCGGGGCGGGCCATCCATCGTCAGCCGGTTTGAGGACGCCACCGGTGCCCTGCCCGCCGATATTGTGCGCGCCCATATGGTCACCCGTGATGCCTTTGGCCTTGAAATGCTGCATCAGGCCATTGACGCGCTCGACAACAAGGTCAGCGGCGACATCCAGCTGCAGCTGTATGATGAACTGGCCGCTGGCCACCGGCTGGCCATTGGCCGCTACCTGAAAAGCGCAGTCAAAGGCCAAACCATGACCGAGGCCGTCGATGAATTGTCTTCGGCCTATAACGCGCTCAAGCCAAACCTGTCGAAATATCTGCCAGATTACCTCAGCGGTTGGATGGCAGAGCGGACAAACCACTTCGCCGAAGCCGGGCTTGCAGCCACCCACGCCAAAGCCTTGGCAGGTCTGTCCCTGCTCGCCACCACACCGGAGATCATGAAGATAGCCCGCAAAACCGGCACGCCGGTCAACGATGCGGCCATTGCCTACTACGCTGTCACCAAGGCTTTCCGCTTGGGCCGGTTGGAACATCTCGCCCACCAGCTCAACATCAAGGATTATTTCGATGGTCTGGCACAAGCGCGCGCCCTTGATATGATTGACGATGCGCGCATCAAAATCACGTCGGCAGCGCTGGCCAAGGGCGGGCTGGAACTCGACAATGTCAACCTGGCTGTCGAGCAATGGATGACCAAAAATGCCCAGCGCATTACCGCTGTCAAAGCACGTATCGACTCGATCACCGATAGCACGGAGCTGACGGTATCGCGCCTAACCGTTGCCGCGGGCCTTTTGTCCGATCTCGCGCAATAACGACCAAACCCCAATTGCCAAGCCCCAACAACAAAGGCGCAATGATGACTGACACATTAAGCCAAGCGGGCGTTACGCCACCGGTCAAAAAGCGCGGCATTTGGGGCTGGATGTTTTTTGACTGGGCCGCGCAACCGTTTTTCACGGTGGTGACGACCTTTATTTTCGGCCCCTACTTCGTCTCGCGGATGGCGGAAAATCCGGCAGAAGGGCAAGCGGCGTGGGGCTATGGCATCGCCTTGGCAGGTTTTTTCATCGCCATTTTGTCACCCGTTCTCGGCTCCATCGCCGACCAGACCGGCCCGCGCAAACCGTGGATTGCGGGCTTTGCGCTGATCAAGATCATCTGCCTGTGTATGCTGTGGTATGCGACCCCCGGCTCATCGCTTGTCTGGGTGGTGTTGATCTTTTCGCTGGCATCGGTCGCCGCAGAATTCTCCACCGTCTTCAACGATTCCATGATGCCACGGCTGATCCCCGAAAAAGACATCGGGCGGATTTCCAACACCGCGTGGGGCCTCGGTTATGCAGGCGGCATGGTGGTACTCATCATTGTCATCGCGCTGCTTGCCGGATCGCCCGAAACCGGCAAAACGCTGCTCGGCCTCGACCCGCTGTTTGGTCTGGACCCGACGACCGGCGAAGATGCCCGCATCACCGGACCGCTTTCAGCGGTTTGGTATCTGATCTTCATCCTGCCGATGTTTCTGTTCACCCCCGACAGCGCTCTCATTCTAGGGCCGCGTAAATCGCTGGGCGACAGCGTGCGCGACGGGTTGAGCGAACTCAAAAGCACGATTGCCATTGCGCGCCGCAAGGCCGGATTGCTCCGCTTCCTGATCGCCCGCATGATCTATCAGGACGGCGTGAATGCGCTCATCGCCTTGGGCGGCGCATTTGCGGCTGCGATGTTTGGTTGGTCAATTGTTGAAATCGGCATCTTCGGCATCCTGCTCAACATTGTCGCCATTCCGAGTTGCCTGGTCGCTGGCCGTTTGGACAGCGCCTTCGGCTCCAAAAAGATTGTGATGGCGGCCATTATCTGCCTGCTAATCGCAACCTTCGGCATTATCTCAACAGGTCCCGGCTTCACCCTGTTCGGCCTCATGACCTTTGCGCCGGAAAGTGCGGGCGGGCTATTTTCCACCGGCGCGGAAAAAGCCTACATCGTTTTTGGTTGTCTGATCGGCTTGG
>JBAUIL010000203.1:0-1576 GCA_049682915.1 Ahrensia sp.
AGCTGCTGGGCAGGGATGGCGTAGTCCTTGATGGCGCGCGTAGGAATGGCGCCGCCGCAAGGTTTAATGCGGCCCTCGCGGTCCACCAATAAAACATCCTTGCCTTGGCTGGCTAAAATTTGCGCGGCTGTTGCGCCCGAGGGGCCGCCGCCGATCACCACAACATCAAAAAGGGTCTGTGTATCGCTCATCATTTACTCCGCCGGTAGGGCTGTCGGTTTGGCTTGGTGTGCGCCAGTATCGATTGGTCGTGGTTGCGTGGTCGCCATGGCAATGGCTGCCGAAACGATGAAGATGATCGCCTCGCCGGTGAATACAGTGGCAAAAGACAGGGCCGTGTCGCCGGTGCTCCAACGCATCAGATCAATGGCCACGGTGCCGAGAAAGCCGCCAAGGCCAAAGGCGATGGCCTGGGCTGCGCCCCACACACCCATGCGGATGCCTTCGCGACCGCTTTCGCCGTCGCCCGCAAGCGCCATCATGGTGCCGATGGCTGCCACCGCAAAAATGCCATTGGCAAAGCCGAGCGCGAAAATATTAGCTTCCAGCGGCCAGGCAGGCGCAACGGATGCGCCATAGGCAAGCGCCATCAGTGCTGCGGCAGAGGCGAGACAGCCTGAAACGGTGAATATTTTCAAGATTTTCGGAAAGCGTTTTGACAGCAGTGTACCTGCGAGGCCAACCACGGCCATGCCCAACAGCACACCGCCATGCTGTGAGCCGGAAAGCCGGGTTGTTTCCGCCGGGCTCATGCCAAACAGAAAGCCGCCAAACGGCTCCAGAATGAGGTCCTGTGTCTGATAGGCCAGCATCGAGAAAAACACGAAGAAGGTGAAAACACGCGCCTGCCGGTCGTGCCAGATGGCCACCAAGGCCTCGCGGAATGGGGTTTTTGGTGCGGCAGCTGCGTCATCCTTGATCGGCGCTGACTTGCGCTCAACACCCCAAACGGCGAGCGCGGCAATCATGGTAGCGAGGGCACCGGAGATAGCAGTCAGCGTGATCAGGCGTTGGTGGCTGTAAGGTTCCAAAAAGATCGATGAAATGATGGCGGTGGCAACGATGCCTGCAATCATCAACATCCACACCAGTGTTGCGGCGGCGGGGCGGCGCTGGGGCGCGGTGCGGCTGGCGAGCAGCGCAAGCAGTGATGTGCCCGAAGCACCAATGCCGAAGCCGATGACGATGAAAGAGATGATCGCAACAGCCAGCCCGAACCAAAAATTGCTCTCAAAGGCCAGCGTTGATGAGGCTGCGCCGATGCCGCCGATGGCCAGCAGGGCCATGCCGCCGATGATGAACAAAGTGCGCCGGCCCCCATTGTCCGAGGCGTGGCCCCAGAGGGGTCGTGCCATTTGCACAGCGTAATGCAGCCCGACTAAAAGCCCCGGAATAACCGCGGCAAGCGAAAGTTCCACGACCATCACGCGGTTGAGCGTTGACGTGGTGAGCACGACGACGGAGCCGATCGCCGCCTGTACCAAGCCGAGGCGCACAATGGAAAGCCAGCTCAGCCCGGCGGTGCGTTTGTGGGTGGCTCGCGTCATGGTCACGCTCCTGTCAGGGTGTTCAAGGG
>JBAUIL010000204.1:0-5420 GCA_049682915.1 Ahrensia sp.
CCGCTGATGCACACACCGCAGCCGTTTGAAATCCTGAAAATGGACAAGCGCCGCGGCAACATCGTTGTGTCACGCCGCTCAGTGCTTGAAGAGAGCCGTGCGGAACAGCGTTCTGAAATCGTCCAGAACCTCGAAGAAGGCCAGACAGTTGAAGGTGTCGTCAAAAACATCACCGACTATGGTGCATTCGTTGATCTCGGCGGCATTGACGGCCTGTTGCACGTCACTGACATGGCTTGGCGTCGCGTCAACCATCCGACAGAAATCCTGGCAATCGGTCAGACTGTTAAAGTGCAGATCATCCGTATCAACCAAGATACACATCGTATCTCGCTTGGCATGAAGCAGCTTGAAGCTGATCCATGGGATGCAATCGGCGCCAACTACCCGATCGGCAAGAAAATTACCGGTCGCGTCACCAACATCACCGATTACGGTGCGTTTGTTGAAGTTGAGCCGGGCATTGAAGGCCTGATCCACGTGTCAGAAATGAGCTGGACCAAGAAGAACGTTCATCCCGGTAAAATCCTGTCAACGTCCGAGGAAGTCGACGTGGTTGTGCTGGATATCGATCCTTCCAAGCGCCGCATTTCACTGGGCCTGAAGCAGACACTCAACAACCCATGGGAAAACTTCGAGCAGATGTTCCCAATCGGCCAGATCGTCGAAGGCGAAGTCAAAAACAAAACCGAATTCGGTTTGTTTGTTGGCCTCGAAGGCGATGTGGACGGTATGGTTCACCTGTCAGACCTCGACTGGAACCGCTCTGGCGAAGAAGCCATCGAAGACTACAACAAAGGCGACATGGTCAAGGCCATCGTGCTGGATGTTGACGTCGAAAAAGAGCGTATCTCCCTGGGTGTGAAACAACTTACTGGCGATGCGATTGGCGATGCTGCCGCTTCCGGCGAGTTGCGCAAAAACGCGGTCGTTACCTGTGAAGTCACTGCCGTCACCGAAGGTGGTCTGGAAGTGAAACTGGTTGATCACGAAGGCGCCGAAAGCTTCATCAAGCGTTTCGACCTGTCGCGTGACCGTGACGAGCAGCGCCCTGAGCGTTTCTCTGTCGGCCAGCGTGTTGATGCCCGCATCATCCAGTTCGACAAGAAAAGCCGCCGCATTGCCGTGTCCATCAAGGCACTGGAAATCGCGGAAGAAAAAGAAGCCGTCGCACAGTTCGGTTCATCCGACTCCGGTGCATCACTCGGCGACATTCTCGGCGCAGCCTTGAAAAACAACGACGACAAGTAAGTCATTCAGGCTTACTTAAAAACAAAGCCCGCCGGTGGAAACACCGGCGGGCTTTTTTGTTAGGGTGCTGATCGCTGCTTTGAGGCCATTTCAGACCTACGACTTCAAGCAACTCTAGCAGGTCATAATAATGTCTGCGCTGCAAGTGGTCATGCAAACGTGGATATGAGATCGTGATTCTGCGATTCAAAGGAGTATAGCATGCTACAAGGGCCAAAGCAGTCAGGGTACTACAAGGGTCGAGAAAGTGATTGTCAGGCGGCTCTCTGGAAACTTACACGAGAAGCTATGGGCCGCTTAGAAGCTACGGGAACTACGCAAACCGATGCTGCAATGGCAATGATGCTAGCTTCTTCGGGACAAGCACCCGGCTCTGCAGCCGTCGAGCCGCTTTGTGAATTGCGCAAGGAGGCGCAGGAGGTTGGCTGGTTACTAGAGGAAATCGATCATGCCATAATCCAGATTGCGGGAACGCAATTGCAATTTGCAGAGATGATACGGTTGCAGGAGACCGCTCAAACCGCCCACGTGATGCTAGTGGTGGGTACTCTCGACGTCTTTATGGAGAAGATACTGCGTGCATCTATGCCGCATTTAGAAAAACGCCTCGGAGAAAAGCTCTTTGACGGGTACGGTCCATTCTCTACTTTCAGCGCGAAAATTGATGTTGTTTACGCCTTAGGCCTCATCGACCGCGAGTTATGCAATGAACTCCATACTATTCGCGCTATTCGAAACAAATTTGCTCACCCAGAGGGCTCGCGAGTAGTCACATTTCAAGATGAAGTATTCAAAGGCTTGTTTCAAAAACTTCCTGATTATCAGCAAGGGACGGACCGCCAATCGCATCTCACCATGCGTTTCAGAAAGATCCTAGAAATACTCCAACAGAAATTAGTAAAGGCTTACTCAACGGCAGCTATGCAGCGCCAAAGAGAAACAAATAACGCCGAGTGAGCGAAGCCAGTCCGCGCATGCCAAGCTTGCGACATGCCTCAATGTGCGAAAAGTCCGCTAAGCGGACATTGACCCGACGCAATTAGTGTTCAAACATTTGCGTATGCGTATTCCCTCAACCATCTCTCCGCCTTCCGCCTATGGCGACACGCTTGAAGCGTTTGAATATGAGGTCATGCAGGAGGTCGCATCCACCATCGGGCGGATTGGCAAGCAGTTGGAAGCAGCGCTCGAAGCGCTCAAACAGCATGATCTAACACAACGCCCCAACACAAACCGCGAAGAGCTGCTCTGGGATGCCGCTGAAAAAGCCATGGCGCTGATGATTCAGCGCGAGGCGTTCGGCATGCGTTCATCGTCTGATTTGCAGAAGTTTTACGGCATTCCGCGTGAAGTAATGATCCGCATCGGCGCGCGGCGGCCTACCTCTATCGCCCTAAAATAACATCGAGCACAGAACGTTGTTGGCCGGCGCTTTCACCCACATCAACGCGTGGGCGCGGCCCGGTCGAGCTGGTTGTCGTCGCATCGGGTGCAGCGGGGTAGGCATCGGGGTCATTGGCGATCAGCGGTTGCTCGCCGGTTAGCCCGTTTTGCGGACGCTGCACCATCAAGTCAGCCGGGCGGGGCTGCGGCACCACATTATAGGGCATGTAGCCGGGCAATTCAGACACCGGAACGCCCTTATGCGCGGCCACCATGAATGTGTGCCAGGCTTCGGCGGGCAATGAGCCACCGGTGACTTTTTTCATCGGCTTGCCATCGTCATTGCCGAACCACACACCTGTCGTCAGATTGGTGGTGTAGCCAACAAACCAAGCATCTTTGAAGTTCTGGCCGGTGCCGGTTTTACCGGCCGCCGGATGGTCAAACTTGGCCGTGCTTGCCGTGCCTTGCTCGATGGTTTTGGCCATCATGGCGTTCATCATGCCGGCTGTGTCGACGCCCATCACGCGCACTGGCTCGCGGTTGGCCTCATACAGAACCTCGCCGTCCAGCGTTGTCACGCGGCGGATCAAATAGGGCTCTGATTGCCAGCCACCGGTGGAAAACGGCACATAGGCCGACGTCAGCTCCAACAGTGTCACTTCCGATGTGCCAAGCGCCAGCGACGCATTGGCCTGCATTTCAGAGTGGATGCCCAGCCGTTTGGCCGTGTCAGCCACGTTTTTCGCGCCGACCTGCATGATAAGCTGCGCGGCAACGGAATTGAGCGATTTTGACAGCGCTGTGGTCAGCGACACGGGTCCGTAATATTTATCATTGTAGTTTTCGGGTGCCCACTTGCCAAAGCGCACTGGTGCATCATTCATCACAGTGCTGGGCAACATGCCACGCTCCAGCGCAGCCAAATAAACAAACGGCTTGAAGGTAGAGCCCGGTTGGCGCTTGGCTTCGGTGGCGCGGTCAAACTGGCTGTCACCATAATCATAGCCGCCGATCAGCGCGCGCACCGCGCCTGAACCGTCAATAGATACCAGCGCGCCTTGCGAGACATTTTTTTCGGCGCCGTGCTCGGCAATCAGCGCCCGGATTGCTTGCTCACCGAGCTTTTGCAGCTTCATATCAACGGTGGTGTCGACCAACACGTCCTGATCGAGATCGCCCAGAACAGCTTTCAATTCCTCCATCACCGCATCGGCCACATAATGCTCCGAGCCGTTCCAATAGGCGGCCGCCCTGGATGTTTTGCGCGACAGTGCCGCTGTCATCTCGGTGTCAGATACCATCCCCTGATCGCTCATGGCTGCCAGCACCAATTGGGCGCGTTCTTCTGCGCCTTCCGGGTTGCGCGCAGGTGAAAGCCGTGACGGCGCTTTCAAGAGCCCGGCGAGAAGCGCTGCTTCCGGCAGGGTCACATCGCGCGCGGATTTGTTGAAATAGCGCCGTGCTGCTGCTTCCACACCATAAGCGCCGGAACCGAAAAACACCCGGTTGAGATACATCTCCAGAATTTGGTCTTTGGAGTATTTTTGCTCGAGCCAGAGTGCCAATACGACTTCTTGCACTTTGCGGCCAATGGTACGCTCGGGAGTCAAGAACAGGTTCTTGGCCAATTGCTGCGTCAGGGTGGACCCGCCCTGCACCAAGCGGCCCGCAATCACATTGCGCGACATGGCACGTGTCAGCCCGATGGGATCGACGCCAAAATGCGAGTAAAAGCGCCGGTCTTCAATGGCAATCAGCGCCTGCGGAATCCACGGGCTCATCTCATGCAAGCCGACCGCTGCGCCGCCTGTCGCGCCGCGATTGGCGACCAGCGAACCGTCAACGGCGACAATTTTTGCGTTAGGGGGCCTGTCCGGCACCGCCCAGGTGCTAGCTGACGGCATTTGAATGCCAAAATAAACCACAACACCGGCCACGCCGATGCCGCCCCACAGGCCGAGCACGAATGTCCAGTAGATCAACCCGCCAAACAGGCCGCGGCGGGTTTTGCTACGGGCGTTTTTCGTCCGGCTGCGGGCCGTTTTCTTGGGCGCTGCTTTGCGCTTACTTGTTGGGTTTTTGTCGGTTTTGCGCTTTGGCGGCAGCGCGGCGCGGTCATCATGGGTGACCGACAACACTCCCGCCGACGCGGATGCGCCGTTGGCAGCGAAACGCGGTTCAACGCGCTTTTTCTTCTTCGATTTAAAAATCATGCGGGCCCGCAAACACCGTTACTCGAACTCAGACGGTGACATGAAACTAGCGTGGGCCGGTTTAAAGTAGGGTTAAGGGCCGCTAAAAAATATCACGCAGATTGTTCCCACCAGCGAGGTTTATCGCCGCGCAAGAGCATCTAAGATTCGCGCCCAGGACCGTTGGCCCTTGTGAAACGACATCAAATTATATTTCTCATTGGGCGAGTGAATACGGTCATCGGACTGCGCAAAGCCAACCAGCAGCGATTCCATGCCGAGCATGGATTGGAAATCGCCGACAATCGGAATCGAGCCGCCCATGCCGATCATCACCGCCGGTTTCGGCCACTCATCCGACAGCGCATCCTTGGCTGTGTTCAACCAGGGCGAATCGTAAGGCAATTGAATGGCAGGCGAACCGCCATGCGCGTGAAACTCCACCGAGCAATCGGCGGGGATGCGCTCCTGGATGAACGCACGGAAACTGGCGCGCAGTTTTTCGGGGTCTTGCTTGCCGACCAAGCGGAACGACACTTTCGCAGAGGCCTGCGCCGCGATGACGGTTTTGAAGCCTTCGCCGGTATAGCC
>JBAUIL010000205.1:0-6406 GCA_049682915.1 Ahrensia sp.
CAGTTTACCTACTGAAAAACCACGGCTTTAAATAACCTTCACGGCGTGGGTCCCGGATAAGCCTTTGGCTGTCCGGGATGACGACCGCTGGTGTAAACCCCTGACTTCGTCATTCCGGGCGAGCGTAGCGAGACCCGGGACCCATGCCGCGAAATTCGATGCAAATTATCAATCTTCCCAGCCAGACCCGCGAAACAGCTCTGTCCAGTCTGGATTGAAGCGCTCTATCAGCTCGACTTTCCAAGAACGTCGCCAACGCTTGATGGCTTTTTCGCGTTGGATAGCATCGCGAATGTCGAAATGCTCCTCATACCAAACCAAACGAATTGCGCCGTATTTGGCCGTGAATTTAGATCCTTCCCCGCGCTTATGTTGAGAAATACGTTCGGCAAGATTGGATGTAACGCCGGTATAGAGCGTGCCGTTTTTCTGCGACGCGAGAATGTAAACGTAACCGGACATAAGGACAGGATATCGGGTTTGAAGTGAGTCCTCCAGCTTAACGGCATAGGTCCCGGGTCTCACTTCGTTCGCCCGGGATGACTAAGTTGGTGAGCACTCATCTCTACGTCTAGTCATCCCGGACGGCTAAAGGCCGATCCGGGACCCATGCCGTGAAGTCTGAGAACGGGAAGTAACCACTCGGGATCCTCGGGGCGGTGCCCGAGGATGACGTGCTGGCTTGTTTCACGCACCGTCATTCCGGCACTCGTTGCCGGAATCCAGACTGTCAGCCCAGCGAGAACTCAGAAATTCGCTCTGAATATGTATGCCACCAATCCTAAATCGACCCTGGATTCCGGGGACAAGCCCCGGAATGACGGCCAATCGATAGGGCTCAAGATTCTGGATCCTCGGGACAGAGCCCGAGGACGGCGCATTTCTGAAGGGCGCTCAGCTGCAAACCGCACCCGCGCCCGTCATTCTCGGGCCCCGTCCCGAGAACCCAGCCAGTAGGCACGCCAAAGACATTCGTACGGTGTGAATGATCCAAAGCCGCACGACGGCGTAAACCAATTTGGAGATCAACAATAAGAGACAATCGAAAAACGCACTGTTCACCACTCTGTGACTTCACACTTGATCATTTCTCATTCAGTCTGCACACATCAACAAACGGAGTTTTTGATATGACATCGCGCACAAACAAAGCCCTCGAGCTGGCGCATATGATGATTAAACAGGCCAAGATGCTGAAATCAGCTGGTCTGATTGCAGAAGCACGGGGCCTCGCGCGCCGGGCGCTCGCGTTCAAAAGCATGGGCCACAATTACGACCGTTTGCAGTATCAGCCGGTGCGTATTTCCAACCGTCGTCGTTGATACGCGTCATTTCTGCATAGCCGCCATGCAGGTTAAGGCCTGCACATAGGCACAAAACTACCCATATTGGTCTCAACGAAAGGAGACCAATATGACCTTACGCTCAAAACTTGCCATCGTGCTCGGCGCCTTCAGCGCACCAGACCGTGCTAGTCGTGAGATCGACTATCTCAACCGCTCTCAATCGCTGGTCGATTTGGAACGCCGTCAGCGCGAGATCGACCGCGGAAAGTTCCGCCAGTTCTAACCAAATACAATTTTAGCCGTCACCGTCGAGCATTTCCTTGACGGTGGTGGCCAGTTGCTTGAGCGAAAACGGCTTGGGCAAAAAGCCAAACGCTTCGCCCTCGGGCAGGTTTTTGGCAAATGCTTCTTGCGCATAGCCTGACACGAACACGAACTTGATATGCGGGTTCAGCGCTCGCACTTCACGCAGCAATGTCGGGCCATCCATCTCCGGCATCACCACGTCTGACACGATGATATCGACTTCATCGGCATGCTCTTCCATCAGTTCCATGGCTTCCACGCCGCTGCTGGCTTCCAGCACGGTGTAGCCGCGCGATTGTAGCGCACGCACGCCGCCCATCCGCACAGCGTCCTCGTCTTCCACCAGCAAAACAGTGGCATTGCCGGAAAGGTCGCGCTTTTTTTCAACCGGCGCGGCGATAGCCGCCTTCTTGGCTGCTTCCGCAGTCTCTTCTGGTGTGGCCACATGGCGCGGCAGGAAAATGCGGAACGTCGTGCCGTCGCCCACAACAGAGTCAGCATAAATGTGACCACCGGTCTGCTTGACGATGCCATAGACCATCGACAAGCCCAAGCCGGTGCCCTTACCCACATCTTTGGTCGTAAAAAACGGCTCAAAAATCTGCTTCAGCACCTCCGGCTCAATGCCGGTACCCTCATCGATCAGGTCGATCAGCACATATTCCTCGTCGCGCACCAGGCCGCGATAGTCCATCTCACTCATCGCCGCCGCATCGACATTGGATGTCCGGATGGTCAATGAGCCGCCATTGGGCATGGCATCGCGCGCATTAACGCACAGATTGACGATTACCTGTTCAAACTGGCCGATATCCACCTTCACCGGCCACAGGTCGCGCGCGTGCTCGATTTTCAAATCGACCGTTGTACCGATCAACCGCACAAGCAGCATGCGGAGGTCTGCCAGCACATCGGTCACCTGCAACACTTCAGGCCGCAGCGTTTGACGCCGCGAAAATGCCAGCAGCTGCCGCACCAGGGACGCTGCGCGATTGGCGTTCTGCTTGATGTTCATAATGTCAGGGAATGAAGGATCAGACGGACGATGGTTCGACAACAACAAATCAGACGCCATGATGATGGCGGTCAACACATTGTTGAAATCATGCGCAATACCGCCCGCAAGCTGGCCGACCGCCTGCATTTTCTGGCTTTGCGCCATCTGGTTTTCCAAGCCTTTTTGCTCGGTCATATCCATGACGTAAACCAGTGCCGCTTCCGGTGCCTCGCCGGATTCAAGGTCCGCATCGGAATCGACACCCGCCAATTGCGCAATCGGCGTCACGAAGACGCGCACATGCGCCTTATCATCGGTCAGATCGTTTTTCACTTGTACCGGCAGAACGGCGTCAAACGGCTCTATATTGGCCTTATTGGCGCGCGCTGCTTCAAACGCGCGTGCGAAACGCTCTTTGTCGCCCTCGGCAAAAACGATATCAAACGGCACCCGCTTGGAGATTTGGTCCACATCGATAATGCCTTTGAACTGCGTTGCAAAGCCGACATTGCTGCGTAAAATACGACCATCAGCATCCAGCGATGCAATAGCCATCGGCGTGGAATTGAAGAAGCGGTTGAAGCGCCAGTCGCCACCGCCCGACGCCAAAGAGTTCTGCCAAGCCTCGTTGCGGTTGACCACGATCGTTCGCGTCGGTGCCAGCCGCCCGTCTGCCAACATCTGCGTGCGGTGGATAAACTGCAGCGGAACCTGACTGCCATTCTGGTCGACCACGTCCAACTCAACAACCGCATTGCGTGTCGTGCCCGGCTCAGCGCGCATGCTGCGCAGAATTGTCGCCGGTTCAGCGCCAATCAAATCCGCAATCGTCATCGAGCCCGCCGCAAAGCGCACCAGGTCCACACCCAGCCAACCCGCCAGCGTTGCATTGATATATTGCACTGAACCGCCATCGTCGGCCGCAAAAAAGCCAACCGGCGCGCGGTCCAAATGGTCAATCGCCTGCTGCAATTCCACAAACACGCGCTCTTGCTCTTCGCGGTCACTGGTGACGTCGCCGACGCTCCAGACCTGCATTTTCTTGCCGTTGGTGCCGATCCGCATCAGCCGCGCGCTAGCGCGATACCATGCGGGTTTATCCTGCTCGCCGACGATAGGTTGGGTTACGCGAAACTCTTCCTCGCCGCCCTCACCGCGCGCCAGCGCATTGGACAGCCGGTAAAGCGCGTTGGAGGCACCGTCGAGCTTTGACAACACCTGCTCGGGTGCCTGCGCATCTGCAGCGTTGGAAATACCGGTTAAATGGCCATAGGCGGCATTGGCGTAGATGACCGTCTGTTTGTCATCGATGATACAAACGCCTTCATCAAGCGAATTAAGATAATCAATGCCCGGATGACTGACGCTCTTGTGACGGCCAAAATGGACAAAGCCGGTAACCGAAGCAAACATGTAGAACACACCGGCAATGGCAAACACGCCCAACAGCACCAACAGCATGCTTTCGTCGACCTGCGCGCGAAAAAAGAACATGGCAACGGCTGCGCCCAGCGCGGCGATACCAATAATCAACAATCCTGCCATTGGTGCAGCGGCAAGGCTCGGTTCAACCAATGGTTTGGGCGCTGCAAGCGGTGGGCCTTGCCGTTTTGCCATTACTGGGTTGCTCCTCGCTTGTAATCCCCTGACCCGTCTTGAATCACAATCCCATCAACCGCGAAAGGGGTCAAAAACAGCTTTTTTGGTATCAGGACTTGAAACTGGTCAAGGCACCGTTCAGAAAGAGTAAAATGGGGACAACTACTTATGACAACTTGGTTGAACGGCATTGTCGGTGAGACGGCGGGGCCTATCGTATCGCTGATCGTGTCTATCATCCTGATTGCCATAGTCATTTTGGTGTTGGTTTGGGTCATACGAATAGTGCTCAGCGGACGTTTTTCTCTGCGCCATAATCCCGATTTACGCCTGCAAGTGGTCGATGCGACTGCAATCGACAACCGCAGAAAGCTTGTTCTTGTCCGTCGCGACAATGTCGAGCACCTGATCCTTATCGGCGGACAAAACGATTTGGTCGTGGAAACCGGTATCGGGGCATCTGTGGCGCAGCCACAAAAAGCGCCCAACCGCACAAGCATTCAACCGACGACATCCGCCATGCCGGAACCGGCCAAGCCAGCGCAACGCCCGGCAGCCAAGCAAAACCAAGCGCCGATAAATGCGCCGACCGCATCACCGCCACCCATTGCGCCTGTTGCGCCAACGAAGGCTGAACCGCGCCCGGTTGAAATCGCCAGCATTCCGCAGCACCCGCAAGCCAAACCAGCCATTGCACCTGCACCGGTGCCGACGCAGCACATTACGCCGCAGCCCAAAACTGAAAAGCCTGCCGCGCCCGATGTCGAACTGGCATCGTCCACGGATTTTGACCAAGGCCTCGACGCGGAAATGGATGCGCTCATCAACACGCTGACAACAAAAAACGGCTGAGCGCCTAGCCCAGCCGTTCATCGGTTTTAGTTATCTCCGGCGAGCCGGCTTTATTCTTCGCGGTAGACCTTTTCGCGTCGCTCGTGGCGCTCCTGTGCTTCAAGCGTCATTGTGGCCACGGGCCGCGCATCCAGGCGCTTGATGGAGATCGGCTCACCGGTCTCTTCGCAATACCCATATGTGCCATCTTCAATGCGTTTGAGCGCCTGATCGATTTTGTTGATCAGCTTGCGCTGACGGTCGCGGGCGCGCAGTTCAATCGACCGGTCCGTCTCCGATGAGGCGCGATCAGCGATATCGGGATGGTTTGAATTTTCGTTTTGCAAATGCTCCAGCGTACCGCGGGCTTCACGCAGAATATCTTCGCGCCAAGCCACCAGCTTCCGGCGGAAATAGGCGCGCATGCGCGAATTCATAAAGGGTTCGGAGTCGCTTGGCGTATAATCAATTTCGGTTTGTGAAGACACAGTTCTCACTCCCTTGTGTAGCGCACCGTATAGTCGCAAGCTCGATAGGCTTCAACTGCCATATTTCCGTTTTCAGCGCCATTCACTTCCCTTGCGACAATTGCCCACAATCTTGCGCCACCGGCAGATTGGGAAATGGCGCAACAATGACTGACGGCAACAAAAAAGCGCATTAAACGATTCGCACAACACATCATCATTTCCTGCCACTTGCGCGGGGGCGCTGCCGGCGCTAACGGTAATCTCGTTTAGAACAGGGCAAGGGCAGGCATTTGGGACGGCTTTTTCTATTGCGGCACGGCAAAGCAAGCTGGGCAGAACCCGGCATGAAAGACTTTGATCGGAGCCTCGACGAAAAAGGCATCCAGGAGGCCGTTGCGATGGGCCAAGCCATGGTTGGAAAGCGGCTAATCCCTGAAAAAATCATCTGCTCCAACGCCGTGCGCGCCAAACAAACCCTCGCCCACGTCAATGAATCACTGGGCCTGCACGATAAGACCATCTTTACCGACGAACTCTACGCCACAGACGCACCGGGCTATTTGGAAATCGCATCCAGAATAACCGATGTGGACGACGTGATGCTTGTTGGCCACAACCCGATGCTGGAAGATTTAGCGATCGGCCTGGCGGTAAGTGGCGACGAAGAAGCCATGTATGAGCTGCAAATGGGCTTCCGCACCGCCGGTTTAGCTGTCATCGCCTTCGATGGCCCCCCTGTCGATTTCGAAAGCCTAACCGGTAAATTGGAAGCCTATCTTACGCCTGCTCAGCTTTGAACCGTCATCAAACCTTCAATCGCGACAATCAGTCACTATATTGGTGTGCGAGGTCAAAGGCCTCCAACGGTTTTGAATGGGGGCATCATTGGCACAGTCTATTTCGATTGCGGACGAGGC
>JBAUIL010000206.1:0-3530 GCA_049682915.1 Ahrensia sp.
ACCAGGACAGGATAGAAATGACAATAGCAGCGATGGGTGATGACATGATGAGACTACAACTGCCTTACCAAACCGGCTGCAAACGGCTTGTTTCGGGAATGGCGTTGGCTTTTGTTGGCAAGGCGTACAGACGCGCAAACTGCCAGCCCGCCCGTGCCATCAAGCCCCACTTTGAAAGCTTACCGCCAACACCGCCACGTTCTTCAGCGGCTGCCATCTTCAATGAGATTTCATTGAGATTGCGGAAGCCTGCCAGCATGGCCGGATGGTCCAGATCCAGCTCAAGCGGGAAGCACTGTTTGGAGATTTCTGACGTCAGCTGGAATACTTTGAAGTCGTAATCCTCAATGTCAACATCCAGCGCTTTGTGGAATGCAGGACGTGCATGGTCACGCACGAACATGGTGGAAAACACCGCCAGCAGGAAGAACTTGATCCAATATTTGTTGAGACCCTGCGTCAGCTTCGGATCAGCCCGAATGATCAGCGAAAACGCTTCGCCATGGCGGAACTCATCATTGCACCACTCTTCAAACCATTTGAAAATCGGGTGGAACCGTTTGTCCGGATTTTTCTCCAGATGGCGGAAAATTGTGATGTAGCGCGCATAGCCGATTTTCTCAGACAGATATGTCGCGTAATAGATGAATTTCGGCCGGAAATAGGTATATTTCTTGGCCTTGGCCAAAAAGCCCATATTGACGCCGATGTCGAAATCTTTGAGCGCGTCATTGATGAAGCCCGCATGGCGGCTTTCATCGCGGCTCATATAGCCAAACAGATCGCAGATCTCTTTGTTTTTGCCGCGGCGCTTCATTTCTTTGTACAGCACACAGCCGGAAAACTCCGCCGTCAGCGACGACACGAGAAAATCGACAAGCTCTTTGCGCAAATCATCAGGCAGATCAGGAATGCCCGATACATCCCACTCTTCATTGCGCTTGAAGTGGCCCTTATTGGGGTCTGACTTCATTTCTTCAATCAGCACGTCCCACTCTTGGCGCACGCCGGACACGTCGATACGGTCCATCTCGTCAAAATCAGTGGTGTAAAAACGCGGATTGAGCATGGTCGTTTCCGTGGCCATGCGCGTTGTTTCGTTCTGATTGTCCAGCGCGGCTACTGCGCGCGGTGTCTCAACATGCTTGTTCATAGCGCTACCTTTTCAGAGAAGGAGAACTCGCAGAGCTCCATAAATTCAAAATCGCCGGTTGCCTTGGTCCATGCGCGCTCAATCATGCTGGCGCGGGTGATGGTGGCGTTGCGGCGGAAAGTTTGGTTTTGGCCATAGGGCACTTCAACCGGCGCGCCGTGCACCAGCACTTCGTCACCGGGATAAACCGTCACACCACCATCAAAGCGCACATGGGCGCCCAACTGCTCAAACGTGTTGTTGATCTCCACCGTGCACGGCACGTGCACATCGGTGCGGAACAATATCGATTTGATTCCCATCATCACTCTCCAAATCCGGTCAAAAACGCGTCAAACGCAGCGGCATTGTCGGGGCCGAACACATCGAGATATAGCCGTTCGCCGGTCACCGTATCAGACAGCGACACGGTGCCTTTTTCCCAACGGATAAGTCGGTACGGTGCAGTCAACGGCACGTCGGCAACGAGCCGCATCCGGTCCAGCGCCCGCAGTGCGCCGCGCACAAAGCCACCCTCGCCCGGACCAAATTCAGCAATCACAGCACGGTCAGCAGCATCCAACACGACCACGCGGTCACCAGCACCACGCGTCAGCACAATGTCGCGCACCGCTGCGGGTTTTGTGGTTTCAACCTTGACGACGCCGATACCGGTTTTCTGGCCAATGGCGGTTGCCGCCACCGAAAACGCCATGAAAGCAAGCAGCAGCCCAAACACCCACCGGTCATTTCGGTTGTGCCTGATTTTCTTTTTATGGGCGGTTGTGCCCAACTCACCGGTAAACGTCGCCATTGTTGTCTCCTACTCTGCCGCTTCAGCCATCGGCTGATCTGCGGTGTGGTTCGCGTCATTGCCCGCATCATGGGCCCGCGCCAAATGCGCGCCCAACTGCAAGGCAATGTCGTTGGCAACCGTTTGCACGTCTTTGATGCCCGTCAAACGCGGCGTGACAGGCCCAAACATGCCGCCGCGCACATGCGGCCACATAGTCAGCCAGGACAGACCGCTCGCTTTGGTTAGCGTCAACGAAATATCGCCCGAGCCATCGTTCCGGCGCAGCATTTCCGCTCCGGTGATCTGCTTGAAAGGGATGTTAAAAGTAACCGAAAGCGCCACACCGATGCGCATGACAACGCGCTTGTTGGTGACCGTGTAGACCGTTGTTTTGCGAACGCCCCAAGAAAACAGTTCCAGCAGAACGATGGCAATCGCCGACAGAATGGTCACCGCCGCACCAGAAAACAGGATCGCGCCCGCGGTGCGCCCGTCATA
Source organism: Ahrensia sp. (assembly GCA_049682915.1). Taxonomy (GTDB): domain Bacteria; phylum Pseudomonadota; class Alphaproteobacteria; order Rhizobiales; family Rhizobiaceae; genus JBCDLI01. Next base: position 2,427 of record JBAUIL010000206.1, read on the forward strand.
GTAGCCGGTGATCAAAGTCCAGCCGATCAATAAAGCGAGATAGCCCGCAATCCAACGGCCACGCAAAACATAGCGCATGACCGACCGCGTTTGTGGATGACCCTGCCAGACGATGTATTCATCGTCCGGCAGTTCAGCCGGCAAGCCATGCACCGGCTCAAAGTCATGCTCAGGACCGTTGGTATGGCGATGGGTCATATCACGGATTCCGCACGGCGTGGCGTTGCGTACAGCAAGCCGGAGCCGAAGTAGGCCATGATGCGGTCTTCTTCACGCAGCGTGATTTCGCGGCGTTTTTTGGTCGCTGGAACATCGGCGAATTGTGCACCGGTGATCGCATGGACGTAGAGAATTTTCTCGCCGTCATGGGGCTTGCGGATCAGGCAGAAATTCATCGGCACCAGCACATTGCGCGGCTCTGCGCCCACTTCTGTGGTCATTTCGATGTAGCGGATGATCTGCTCGGCTTTATCGACCCACACATCGGTCACACGACCAGCAACAACACTGTCACAACCGACAACCCGCAGACCACGTGGATCAAGATCACCTTCGGCGATGGAGAAGTCTTTGGCGACGCTCATCGGCACGATTTTGACTTCACCCTCATGGGTCATGTCAGGCACCGTTGCGCGGTCTGTCCATGAACCAGGGCCAATGCTGTCAAGCATCGGGTTTTCACCGGTCGGGCGCCATGCGGCACCTTCAAATTCCGCAACGCGTGTCGCTGCGACATTGTCGGAGTGCACATCGCGGCCATCGTTGGGAAAGCTTGCTGTGCCGTGACCATTCGGCAGGATGAATGTCTTTGCCGGTGGCGTGAAAAAGAACGACGGACCGTCGCGCTCACCGGTGTCGCTTTCCAGCGGAAAGCCTTCGCGGCGGCTTTCTTGCTGAAGGTGAAACACCAGACCGGCAAAAAACACCCAAAATACGTAAAGCGAAACCTGAGCGACGTCGATGTACTCAGTAATTGCACCAATTTCCATGGCTTGTCTCCAAGAGCTGGCCCGCAGGCCTTTTGTTATCCGGGCAAATCGGCAAGGCCGATCGTCCGGGGTGGATTGTTTTCAGCCTGTGCAGTGCGACCGACAAGCGGCCCCA
>JBAUIL010000207.1:0-10044 GCA_049682915.1 Ahrensia sp.
GCGCGCCACTTGCAGCGCCATTTCCAAGCCAAACATGGCCGCATGATAGCGGATGAAATCGCGGCCCTGATTGTCGAATTGATGGCTGGTCACCAATGTTGACGTGCCCGTGGCCGCGCACGCGAACCAAACGAGCCCCACAGGCTTGATGTCACTGCCACCGCCGGGACCGGCAATACCGGTGACGGCAATCGCAATATCGGCATTGGAGCGCACCAGCGCGCCATCCGCCATGGCAGCGGCGACGGCTTCTGACACCGCGCCCTGATTGTCGATGATCGCCCTATCGACGCCGAGCATTTCATGCTTGGCTTCGTTGGAATAGGTGACAAACGCCCGGTCCAGCACCGCAGACGAACCGGCAATATCGGTCACGGCACTGGCGATCATGCCGCCCGTGCAGGATTCAGCGCTCGCAAACATAATGCCCGCGGCGCTCAGTTCCTCGACAAAGGTTTGTGCCAGCGCGCCCAGCGGGTGGGTGGTGTCATCATTCATGGCTCAACTCCATGGTGCCATAATAGACCGATGCGGTGGCAATCGCCGCGATGCCTTCGCCGCGGCCGAGAAAGCCAACCTTTTCGTTGGTGGTCGCTTTGACTGAGCAGCGCGCCGGGCTGATTCCGAGTAGGGCGCCCAGCCGCTGGCGCATGGCTTCTTTATGCGGGCCAATCTTTGGTTCTTCAGCGATGATGGTCACGTCAGCGTTGAGCACGATACCGCCATTTTCAGTGACTATCCGGAGAGCTTCAGTCAGAAAGATATGAGACTCTGCACCCTTCCACTGCATGTCGCTTGGCGGAAAATGGTCGCCAATGTCACCCTGGCCGCAGGTGGCGAGCAGCGCGTCGGTTAGCGCGTGCAAACACACATCCGCATCGGAATGGCCGGATAGTCGCCGTGTGTGCGGGATCTCGACGCCGCACAGTGTAACATGGTCACCGTCACCAAACACGTGCACGTCATAGCCGTGGCCGGCACGAATGTCAGGTATGGCGCTTTGGCTTTGCGATGTTTTCATGGATTGCAGCGCTTTCGTGAAATCTTGCGGATAGGTGATTTTGATGTTGTCGGGCGCACCGGCCACCGTTGCAACCGGCTGTCCGTCCCACTCAAACAGGGAAGCGTCATCAGTAAAGGCTGCCTGACTGGCTGAGGTCGCGCGGCAGTGCACGTCCAGCAGCGCAGTATAGGCAAACGCTTGGGGTGTTTGGGCGAGGCCCAGTTCGTCGCGCGCAATAGAATTTAAGATGGTGCCATCGGCTGCCACGCGTTTGACGGTTTCGGCCACCGGTAGAACCGGGATGACCGCATTGGCGGTCTCCAGCGCTTTGGATAGCCGTGCTATCATGCTCGCATCCACGATGGGCCGTGCGGCATCATGCACCATGACATAGTGCGGCGCGCTCGCTTCAAGCGCTTTCAGTCCGGCATGAACGGACGCCTGTCGTGTAGCGCCACCCTCGACAACAATATAGTGCGTATGGGCAGCGGGCACAGTTTGCTCGAGCAAGTCATGATCGTCGCTGTGAATCACAATCACGGTTCGTGACGGCAACACATGCGGCGTAAAAGCTGCCAGCGTATGGGCGATGACCGCTCTGTCGCCAAGCTGCCGATATTGCTTTGGACCATCACCGGCACCGGCGCGTTCGCCGCGCCCTGCAGCGACGATGACAAGCGCCATATCGTGGGATTGAAAACTGCGATCTGTACCGGGCAAAGGTGGTCACCATTAGCGGTGGGAATTAACGATAGCTTGGCTTTACCCACCGCGAAACGATTGCGCAATCGGCCAAGGCTGTATAAAGATTAGGCGACTTGGCCGGATGCCTTTTTTTTAAACAGGAACAAGCGTGATACTCGATCAACCCATACACATCGGGACGGTACGTTTTCCAAACCGGGTTCTGCTTGCGCCGATGTCAGGTGTAACGGATTTGCCGTTTCGCCGACGTGCGGCGCGCCATGGTGCGGGGGCGGTGATCAGTGAAATGATTGCCAGCCAGGAATATTGCAAGGCAGACGCGGAAAGCCGGCGACGCGCAGCCATGGATATGGACGCCGGCGGCGCACGCATCATGCAGTTGGCCGGTCGCGAAGCCAAATGGATGGGTGAGGCTGCCCGCATCGCTTCGGCAGAAGGCGCGCAGATTATCGACATCAATATGGGGTGTCCCGCCAAGAAAGTGACTGGCGGCCTGTCCGGTTCTGCCTTGATGCGTGATCCGGACCATGCGCTTGGTCTGGTAGAAGCAACGGTGCAGGGCGCGAGCGTGCCGGTAACGCTGAAAATGCGCCTGGGCTGGGATGCGCAATCCATCAATGCGCCGCACATCGCCAGGCGTGCGCAGGATGCCGGTGTGCAGATGATTACGGTTCACGGCAGAACCCGCCAGCAATTCTACGAAGGCCAGGCGGACTGGTCGGCGGTGAGGGCGGTGCGCGACGCGATATCCATTCCTCTTGTCGTCAATGGCGATATTTGCTCACGCGGCGATGCGTTAGCCGCATTGCAGGCATCGGGCGCTGATGCCGTTATGGTGGGCCGCGCGCATTACGGGGCGCCCTGGGCGGCAGCGGATATTGCAAGCGGCAAAAATAACCAGCCCGACAATCTGGTTGACTATATTGTTGACCACTATCAGGCGATGATTGACCATTATGGCGCACGCAAAGGCATGCGTCATGCGCGCAAACATCTCAAATGGTATGCTGAGCGCCATTTGGCGGAATATGTTTTGTCCAGTGCTGCTTTCACCAAGATGATGCAGGCAAGCGATCCGGTCGAGGTGATGGATGCCATCAACGCACTGTTCGACAACCGGCGGAAGGTTGCGGCAGCATGAAAACTGATCGTTCAAAATCGGTCGAACCGACCATGCTCGAACTGCACGCCGCGCAAGTGCTGGATACGTTGCGGGACCCCATTATCATGGTGGATGGCAGCAACAAGATCATCTTTGCCAACCTTGAAGCGCAGCACTTCTTTTTGACCTCGCAAGCCCAGCTTCTCAAAGAGTTCATCGATGATTTTATACCTGCTACCAGTCCTTTACTGGTACTTCTTGAACAAGTACGTCAAATAAATTCGGCCATCAACGAATACCGTGTCGATATTTCTTCGCCGCGTCTTGGCCAAGAGCGATTGGTTGATTTGTTTGTGACACCCATGCCGGAAGTGCGCGACGCGCTGGTGATTGTTTTTCGCCAGAAGAACATGGCGGAAAAGCTTGAGGAGCAGATGACGCATCGCGGCGCGGCGCGTTCGGTTACGGGATTGGCGGCCATGTTGGGCCATGAAATCAAGAACCCGCTGTCTGGCATTCGTGGAGCGGCGCAGCTGCTGGAAACGGTTGTCAGCGATGAAGACCGGCAGTTGACCCAGCTTATCCGCGAGGAGACAGACCGGATTGTCCAATTGGTTGATAAGATGGAAGTGTTTTCCGACGAGCGGCCTATTGAGCGTGAAAACGTGAATATTCATATTGTGCTTGACCGGGTGCGGCGCACCGCGAAGTCAGGCTTTGGCTCTGACATCGTATTTGACGATGACTTTGACCCGTCGCTGCCGGATGTTTGGGGCAACAAGGATCAACTGATCCAAGTCTTTTTGAACCTGGTCAAGAATGCGGTCGAGGCGTGCGCGCATGTTGATGCGCCGAAGATTTTGTTGCGCACGGCATTCCGGCCCGGCGTCCGGCTGTCGATGCCGGGAACCGGTGAAAGGGTGGCGCTACCGCTGGAGTTTTCGGTGATAGACAATGGCCCCGGCATTCCCGAAGACATAAAGCGGCACATGTTTGATCCGTTTATCACGACTAAAACCAATGGATCGGGCCTTGGTTTGGCTTTGGTTGCCAAGATCATCGGCGACCATGGTGGCATCATTGAGTGCAATTCGCAGGCCGGCAAAACGGTGTTTCGCGTGTTGATGCCGATCGCGCGTCCGGAATTTCCCGCCCCTAAAACATCCGGTGTTTTGGGTGAAAGCGTACAAATTGACGAGGTAATACCGTGAAAGGCACCGTACTTGTCGCTGATGATGACAGCGCAATTCGTACCGTACTCAACCAGGCTTTGTCACGGGCCGGCTATGAGGTGCGCATCACCTCCAATGCGTCGACGCTTTGGCGCTGGGTCGCTGCCGGTGACGGCGATGTGGTGGTGTCCGACGTGGTCATGCCGGATGATAATCTGTTTGAGCTTCTGCCACGCATGAAAAAAATGCGGCCGGATTTACCGGTTATCGTCATGAGCGCCCAAAACACCTTTATGACCGCCATTCGTGCATCGGAAAAAGGTGCCTATGAATATCTGCCCAAGCCGTTTGATCTTGTGGAACTGACCACAATCGTCGGGCGCGCCATGAAAGAAGCACGCCGCAAGACGCCGGACGACGAAATTGTTGCCAAGCCGCCGGAAAACGAAGCCATGCCTTTGGTGGGCCGGTCTGCCGCGATGCAGGATATTTATCGGGTGCTGGCCCGGATGATGCAGTCGGACCTGACCATCTTGATCAATGGTGAAAGTGGCACCGGCAAAGAGTTGGTCGCGCGCGCCTTGCACGAATATGGCAAGCGCAAAAAGGGACCGTTCGTCGCCATCAACATGGCTGCCATTCCGCGCGACTTGATCGAATCCGAGCTGTTCGGTCACGAAAAAGGTGCGTTTACCGGCGCGAGCATGCGCTCGTCGGGCCGTTTTGAACAGGCGGAGAACGGTACGCTTTTTCTTGATGAGATTGGCGATATGCCGATGGACGCGCAGACACGACTGCTGCGGGTTTTGCAACAGGGTGAATATATGACTGTTGGCGGGCGAACCCCCATCAGAACCAATGTCCGGATTGTCACAGCGACGAACAAAGACCTCGTGGGGCTGATCAAGCAAGGTCTGTTTCGCGAAGATCTTTACTACCGGCTCAACGTCGTGCCGCTACGCATCCCGCCATTGCGAGAGCGGCTGGAAGATATTCCCGATCTGGTCGCGCATTTTGTCACTAAAAATACCGGTGAAGGGCTGGAGATAAAGCGTATTTTGCCGGAAGCACTGGCCGTCATGGCTGACTATAATTGGCCGGGCAATGTGCGCGAACTGGAAAATCTGGTGCGGCGACTGGCGGCACTGTACCCGCAGGATGAAATCACGGCGGACATCACCCGTGCGGAATTGTCGGGCGCTGGCGACGTCAATTCTTCGGTGCTACAGCCCTCTAGTAGCCAGCCGATGACGGTCTCGCAGGCAGTCGAGCATAATATGTCAAAATATTTCGCGTCATTCGGAGACGATCTTCCTCCGCCGGGGTTGTATCACCGCATCCTGCCGGAATTGGAGCATCCGCTGATCATGGCGACGCTGACGGCCACCCGTGGCAACCAAATCCGTGCTGCGGAAGTGCTGGGCCTGAACCGCAACACACTGCGCAAGAAAATCAAGGAACTGGGCGTTAATGTCTACAAGGGTAGTGGCTGGAACTGACGCTTAATGCTTGAGCGTATCGCGCAGCGAATAGCGCTTTGCCTCAACCATCCATTCAAATATCTCGTCGGTCTGCGGATGCCGCACCGGCTTACCGGTCTCATCGGGCAACAGGTTTTGCTCTGAAACATAGGCTACATATTCCGTCTCATCGTTTTCTGCGAAGAGATGATAAAACGGTTGGTTTTTGGCAGGTCGCACAGCTTCCGGTATGGCTTCATACCATTCATCCGTATTGGCGAATTCGGGGTCGATGTCGAAGACCACACCCCGGAAATCAAACAGACGGTGCTTGACGACGTCGCCAATTGTGTATCGCGTAGTGACCAGTTTTTTTAATTGTTCGCTCATGCACTATAATTGTAGCGGGTGGACAACAAAATCAAGAGCTTGACCCAAACCAATGCGCGCGCCTAGTGACTGTCATAACGGCAAGCGTGACGAGGGAATATGGGTGAGGTAATCGGGCTGGTTTTGCCCTTTTTCGGATTGATTGCGCTTGGCTTTGTAACGGCCCGCATCACGCGGCAGCCGCTTGATGCGCTGGGCTGGATGAACACGTTCATCATCTACATTGCGCTGCCGGCCTTGTTTTTTAATCTGTTGAGCAAAACGCCGGTGGAAGAGCTGGCTCAGTGGCGCTTCATCGTCGCCACCACACTGTCTACCTTTATCATTTTTGCGGTGATGTTTGCGATCGCGATTATCCGCACGCGCGGTGAAATCGCCAGCTCAACCGTGATGGGACTCGCTGCAGCATACGGCAATATTGGCTATATGGGGCCGGGATTGGCACTGCTGGCATTTGGTGAAGCGGCAGTGGTACCGGTGGCGCTGGTCTTTTGTTTCGACAATGTGCTGCATTTTGTGATGGCACCGCTGATGATGGCACTCGCTGATGAAAGCGATGACAAGCCAAGTGCTATGCAATTAACGGTGGGTGTGCTGAAACGCATCTTTTTGCACCCGTTCATTTTGGCGACGATTGTCGGCGTCGGTGCAGCCATGATCGGTTTTCGCCCGCCCGAAGCGATGCAAACACTGTTGAATTATCTGGCAAACGCGGCCGCGCCGTGCGCCTTGTTTGTGATGGGGGTGACGCTTGCACTGCGGCCCTTGAAGCGCATTCCGCTGGAGGCAGCCTTTATCGCGCCGCTCAAATTGATCATCGCGCCGCTGCTGGTTTATGTCATGGTCAGTTGGGCGGGCGACTTTCCGCAAATATGGATCTACGTCGCGGTGCTGATGGCGGCGCTGCCAACCGCGACCAATGTGTTTGTTATCGGCCAACAATATGGCGTGTGGGTAGAGCGGGCGTCGGCCATGATTTTGATCACAACGGTGCTGTCTATCATCACGGTGTCAGCGTTGCTCTATCTCATGACCCAACAGCTTCTTCCGGCTGATTTGTTCGTTTCTGGTTGAACGGCAGTTTTGCGAACAAGCAACCGCTGCCGCGACTAGGTGCCATACCTTGACGCATCATAAAGCTGCGCAGGGCAGGTGTCATCTTCAGCGCGCTCAAGCCTAGGGCGCGAACCGCCTGTACCGGCAAAAAGTCCGTCAGCAATGAGCGGTTGAGCAAGTCAACAGCGCCGGTGCGCACCCAGATATCAGCGCGCCGCATGCGGTTATAGGCAGATGTGACAGCCTGCGCGCCGGGATCACCCGTTGCCTTTTCCAATGCCTCGCCGAGATCGGTCACATCGCGCAAACCGAGATTGAGACCCTGTGCGCCGATGGGCGGGAAAGCATGGGCGGCATGGCCGACGAGTGCCATGCGGCGCTCGCCGAAACTTTCAGCGACAGAACTGGACAGCGGCCATTGTTGCGGGCGCGCGGTGATGGTGACGGCACCGAGCATGGACTGCATTTTTTGTTCGATCATCCGTCCAAGCGTCTCATCATCCAAAGCGGCATATTCGTCAGCCTGTTCCGGTGTGACCACCCACACAAGGCTCGACTCATTGCCGGGGAGGGGCACTTGGGTGAAGGGCCCTGTTTCGCGGTGAAATTCGGTTGAGATATTGTCGTGGGCGCGCGTGTGTTTGAAGGTCAGCACCAAGGCGGTTTGCGGATAGGACCATTTGCGCACATCCACGCCAGCAGCTTGCCGCACAATGGAGTGACTGCCGTCAGCGCCAACTACCAGCCTCGTTGTGATTGTGTCACCATTGGACAAAACCACTTCGGCGCTGTCGGTGTCATATTTGACGGCGCTGACCATGGCATCGCGTTTTTCGATGGCCGGTTGCGCATCCACCGCGTCGCTGAGCGCTTTATTCAGGTCCTTGTTGCGAATATTGTAGCCGAACGCGGGCTCACCGATTTCGCTGGCGCGAAAATTTACAGTGGGTGCACGCAACAGGCGGTTGGTGCCGTCAACGATGCGCAGAATATCAAGGCTGGCTGTCTGCGCCTTCAGCGCGGCCCAAACACCTAATTTTTCCAAAGTGCGAATGCCCGGCATCATGACGGCTGTCGTGCGTTGATCTGTGTCGATATGGGTGCCAGCCGGCGCGCAGAAGACGACGCTGTATCCGCGTGAAGCGGCTTCAAGACAGGCGGCCATGCCCGTCGGTCCGCCACCCACTACCACTACGTCGCATGTTGTCCCAGATTCTGCGTTGGTCATCGTTTTCTCCTGATCACTCTCAAGAAGTAATGCTACAGGCGCTTTCCTGCCATACCCAATTTGACGCAGTTGGATTATCTCAAACAAAATCAGTGAAAACCGGTGATTGCAGGCATTTTTCGTCTTGGCACCCCTGACCATTCAGTTCAGTCTAACCTCGACGGATGGAGTAGCGTGACGCGTGAGTGTAAACAGCACACAAAGCTTGTTGAGCGTAGAAGGGTTGACCAAAATATTTGGCGCTCTCAAGGCAAATGACTGCGTCGATTTCGATATTGTTCCCGGTGAAATCCACGCGCTGCTCGGCGAAAACGGCGCGGGCAAATCCACACTTGTTAAAATGCTCTACGGTTCCTTGCAGCCCGATGGTGGCACCATCCGCTGGCAGGGCGTGCCGGTTCGGATCGAAAGCCCATCTGCCGCGCGCCAGTTGGGCATCGGCATGGTGTTTCAGCATTTCTCCTTGTTTGAACCGTTGAGTGCAGCAGAGAATATTGCGCTGGCGATTGATGATGCGGGGTCGCTCGCAGAAATCACCGCCAAGGCCAGCGCACTTGGTGACAGCTATGGATTGCCGGTCAACCCGAATGCGCTGATCGGCGATTTATCGGTCGGGCAGCGCCAGCGCATCGAGATCATCCGCTGTCTGATGCAAAATCCGAAGCTGATTATTCTGGATGAGCCGACTTCGGTGCTGACGCCGCAAGAAGCGGATAGATTGTTTGAAACACTCAACAAGCTGCGCGCGCAGGGCACATCGATTCTCTACATTTCCCATAAGCTGGAAGAAGTGCGGGCCTTGTGTGATCGCGCCACCGTGCTGCGCCACGGCAAGGTAGTTGGGCATTGCATTCCGGCGCAAGAGACGGCGTCCAGCCTCGCGGCGATGATGGTCGGGGCGGAAATTGGCACTGTGGCGCGCCAACAAAGGGCTGTGTCCACAACGCAAGCTGATGAACCGGCATTACGCGTCAATAACCTATCGCAGGCCGGCAGTGGGCCGTTTTCGGTTTCGCTTGAGCGGATAAGCTTGGAAGTGTGGCCCGGCGAAGTGGTGGGCATTGCCGGTGTGGCGGGCAACGGCCAAAGCGAATTTTTCGAGGCACTTTCCGGCGAGCGGCTGCAAACTGATGCGGCGAATACCATTGCCATATGCGGAAGCAAAGCCGGGATGCTGGGGCCAAACCAGCGCCGCAACCTGGGCGCTGCCTTTGCACCTGAAGAGCGCTTTGGCCACGCGGCTATTCAAACCATGAGTTTGGCCGATAATATTCTGCTCAGCCGTCACGCCTCTGATAAATCACGCTATCTGGGTGGTTTGTCTGTGATCAAAAGCAGCGCACTGCGTGCCACACTGTCGAAAATCGTTGAGGCCATGGACGTCAGAAAATCTGGCGACAACCCTGATGCGTCGACATTGTCGGGCGGCAATTTGCAAAAGTTGATCATGGGCCGTGAGTTTGACCGAAACCCGAAGCTACTCATCGTTGACCAGCCGACTTGGGGCGTTGATGCGGGCGCGGCGGTGCGCATTCGTCAGGGCATGGTTGATCTGGCGCGCGGTGGCGCTGGCGTGCTGGTGATTAGCCAAGATCTCGATGAGTTGTTGACCATGTGCGACCGCATTGCCGTGATGCATGAAGGCCATTTGACGCAATCGCTGGCCGGCAAGGAAATGACCCGCGATGCAATTGGCCTTTTGATGGGTGGCATGATGGCGAAAAGCGCGCCATCACAGGCGGTGGCATCATGATCCGTGTGCAATTGGAGCGTCGCGCCCAACATTCGCCGTTGTTTTCGGCGCTTTCACCATTGATTGCGATTACAATCACCGCGTTGATCGGCGCGATCATGTTCGCGGCCCTTGGCAAGTCACCAACAGCCGCGCTCTACAGCTATTTCATCGAGCCGTTGACGGAGACCTGGTC
>JBAUIL010000208.1:0-9186 GCA_049682915.1 Ahrensia sp.
TCAATCACCACAGACAGATCATCGGGTGACAAGCCGACTGGGCGGCAGATACGGGTGTTGTAGGTCTCGTATTTTTCCAGCGGCTCCGCAGTGCAGCCGGTGCCCAAATTCACCTCGACCAAACGCAGCGGGCGACCTTGTTCATCCACCTTGCCTAACGCGTCGCCGATATAGATGGCGGCGTGGCTCCAGGTGGACTGGGTGAGATATTTTATGGCGGCGGATATCTTGCGGTTGCCCTCCACCAGCAACACATCACCGGGCTTCAATGTGCGATACAGCGTTTGCGGATCGGACGGTGTGTAGGGCTGATAGCCGGACGATTCCGTCTCCAGCTTGGTTGCAAGCCAGCACCCTATGCGGTCCAGAATTGTGTCGCGGGTTTCTGTCATCTGATCTCCTCAACAAGCGATAAAGTGCTAATGGCGCGAAGGTCAATCAACACCTGGTCAAAGATGATCAATTGGCGGTGACAGCATGGCTATTGACGGCAACAGGCCGCGGTCATATTTTAGAATTATTCTAAAAAAGGTCTTGCTATGATTCCCCGTTTTTTCGCTTCCAAACGCCGCGACTTTGACAGCCTTTCCGAACAGGAAATACTGGCGCTGGCCATCTCATCAGAAGAGGACGACGCGCGGATTTATCTGGCCTATGCGGACGGGTTACGCGAGGAATTTCCAGCTTCAGCCAAGATTTTCGAAGAGATGGCTGAAGAAGAGCATGGCCATCGCGACCGGCTTATTGATCTGCACAAAAAGCGTTTTGGCGACACGATACCGCTTATCCGGCGCGAGCATGTCAAAGGCTATTATGAGCGTAAGCCGGACTGGCTGGTGCGGCCTTTGGGCGTGGAAAAAGTGCGCGGCCAAGCCGCTGAAATGGAACGCCAAGCGCACCGCTTTTATATGCAAGCCGCGCAGCGCACCCAAGACGCCGACACCCGCAAATTACTCGGTGAATTGGCATTGGCAGAAAGCGGCCATGAGGTGACCGCTAAAGCACTCGAACGCAAACACACACCCGATGATGTGCGTGAAGAAGAAGACGCCGCCGAGCGCAAGCAGTTCATTCTCACCTATGTGCAACCCGGCCTTGCAGGCCTGATGGACGGGTCAGTCTCGACGCTGGCGCCCATCTTCGCGGTGGCCTTTGCCACCCAAGACACCTGGACGACGTTTCTTGTGGGCCTTGCGGCGTCGGTCGGCGCGGGCATTTCGATGGGCTTCACCGAAGTGGCCTCTGACGATGGCGTTATTTCCGGCCGGGGCAGCCCCATCAAGCGCGGCCTCGCCACCGGCATCATGACCACCGTCGGCGGACTGGGCCACGCCTTGCCTTATCTGATTCCGCACTTCTGGACCGCGACCACGATCGCGATCATCGTCGTGTTCGTTGAGCTCTGGGCGATCACCTGGATCCAGAACAAATATATGGAAACCCCATGGGGCCGCGCGCTGTTCCAGGTCATGCTCGGCGGCATATTGGTGCTGGCAGCGGGGCTGTTGATTGGGCAGGGGTAGCGCTTTTTTCGGAAAGTTGAACACCGCGTTCACCACTCATTCAGCACTTTTTGCTAAATCAGCGCCTCAAGAGCGGCATAGCGCCGTTTTGAGTGGATCATCACAATGCGTATTCTGTCAAAGCTTGCCGCGTTCGCGCGCGGCACCAAGAATTTCGTCTGGCCTGATTATCAGCCGGAGCGCTATTACATGCGCGGCAAAGGCCCTGCATTCGCAAAGCGTCACAATCTGGCTGCTGACTAAACGTCCTGGAGCAATTCCGGTTGCGTTTGGATCACATAAAGTATCAGCAATCGCGTTTGAGCGCAGCGAAGGGCAGAGATTGCTGATTCAACCAGAGCCGAAAATGCCTTAGCGCACCGTTCCCACGACAATCGGGTCGGGTACCTCAATGGAGACCCAATGGCCCGCGTGGCGCTCGGACTGGCGCTTGAGGTAGGTATATTCAGTGTCGCTCCACATCCGCACGTCGTTGCGCAGATTATCCAGAATGAAGTCACCGCGATCTGTGCGCACAGTCAACACGGCGTGGCCCTCGCCATCGGGCTTTCGCACCACGGTGATCAACAGGCTGGACGCGGCAAAACCGGCATCAATAAGCAACTGGCGTTTCAGCAGTACATAGTCTTCACAGTCGCCTGCATAGTCAGGGAATGTCCACACTTCGTCGCGGCCATAGATCGCCATGTCGCTGCGCGGCTCGACAAGCATGTTGATGCGAGCATTGATATCGAGGATTTCCGACCAGTTTTCGCGGGTCAGCACGACGATTTCGTCCATCCGCGTCTGGCGCAGGCACTGGTCGCGATAGATGCGGCAGAACTCATAATGGCCGATCGGCTGCGATGTCAGGCCGCCGGTCGTCATTGAATTCGCGTTGACCGGCGTGACGGGTGTCATCACCAATAGGGCAAGAACCGCCATACCTTGCTTGTTCAACTGCATACGGCCTCTCCCGGGACGTTTTCTTTGTTAAGGAAAACTTAACCACGGGGGCGCAGTTGAAACAATGCAGCGGTGGGCCAAAAATTAAGAATTGGTTAACGCAGGATAGCGGCGGCGGATAGAAAAGCCCCAAAAATAAAGGCCGGCCCAATGCACCGGCCCCTACAACACAATGATGTGAGTGGATTAAGCGACGTCTTTGACGAGCCGCAGTTTTTGCTTGGCACCTTTGTCATGGGCGGCCATGAAGTCGAGAATGCGCGGCGCAACCTCTTTGCGGAAGCGTGAGCCGTTAAACACGCCATAATGGCCGACGCGCGGCTGCTCCCAATGGACTTTCATGGCGTCCGGCAGACCATCGCACAGCACGTGGGCGGCATAAGTTTGGCCGTTGCCGGTGATGTCGTCATTCTCGCCTTCCACCGTCATCAGCGCGACATTTCTGATTGCGCTGGTGTCCACTTTTTCACCGCGATGGGTCATGGTCCGGTTGGACAGACTGTGCTCGATGAACACAGTCTCGATGGTTTGCAGATAAAACTCGGCGGTCAGATCCATCACCGCGAGATATTCATCATAGAAATCACGATGCTTTTCAGCGCTGTCACCATCATCGCGCACCAGATGCATGAAGAAGTCTTTACGGGCAATCATATGGCGGTCGAGGTTCATCGACATGAAACCCGCCAATTGCAAAAAGCCCGGATAGACCTGGCGACCGAAACCCGGATTGGGGAACGGCACCGTCATGATCACATTGTCTTGGAACCATTTGAGCGGCTTTTCATTGGCCAGATCATTGACGGCGGTCGGCGAAATGCGGGTATCAATCGGCCCGCCCATCAGGGTCATGGACGCAGGCGCATTTTTGTCGCCGCGCGCTTCCATCAGCGCGACGGCGGCCAAAACCGGCACGGAGGGCTGGCACACACCGACAATATGCGTGTTTGGTCCCAGAAAATCGAGCATCGCGATGATGTAATCAATATAGTCGTCCAGATCGAAATGACCTTCGCTCAACGGCACATTGCGCGCATCGGTCCAGTCGGTGATGTAGACATCGGCTTCGGGCATGAAACGCTCGACGGTGCCACGCAGCAATGTTGCATAGTGACCTGACATCGGCGCGACCAGCAAAATGCGTGGCTGGTCGTCGAGGTTCATCGTCGTGTCACGCTTGAAGTTTAAAAGTCGCGCAAAAGGGCGCTGCCACACGGCTTGCTCGATGATCGGCACTTCCTGGCCGTCAATCACCGTCGAGTTGAGACCGAAGGCAGGTTTGGCATAACGGCGGGTTGCGCGCTCGGCCACTTCGCACCATGCGGCGACACTGCGGCCCAACGAGGTTGACGCGATCGGATTAAGCGGGCTCTCATAGGCGTGTTTGGTCGCATCAATGGCCGCGCGCCATGGCTGCATAAACGCGTGGTTTAGCTCATACATATGATAAAACATTCGTCGGCCCCCTTTTGGTTCCGCTGCTTTATCACGGTACAGGCGGAATTATAAGTCTTGGCATTCAAAGCGCACAGGTGGGCTAAGTCGCCGATGCAGCTTGTAGCACATGACAGTGCGCTCGACGCTTTAACTTTTGGTTAGTATTGGCGCTCAATTTGCATCAATGCGTGCTGTGCTAAAGCCTGCGCACCATCACCACGCGCGACGACACCTCAATGCCTGGCGCGCACTCTTTGGCCAGTTGCGCCTGCAAGGACTGTGACAGTGACGCGGGGTTGACCCGCATGAAGCCGGCTTTTTCGTAAAATGGCGCGTTAAACGCCACATCCCGAAAGGTCGTTAGGCCGATCGCGCTGTGGAAGGCCCATTTGGCGTGATTGATCACCGCCATTAACAACGCGGTGCCAATGCCCTTGCGCCCGTGGCTCGGCACAACGCTCATCTGATGCAACCAGAAAAGGTCTGCCAATTCACCGGCTATCGCATAGCCGACGGCCTGATTGTTTTCGTCCGCGGCAATCCACACGCCTTTGCCTGCAAATTGCGCCTCAAATGCCAGCGGATCAGCGCTTTGTTTCAACAGTTCGGGATAGCCTGCCGCCGCCAATTGACGGGTCGCGGCACTTTCCACATCCCAAAGAACCGGTAGATCATCGGGTTCAAAACCGCGAAGCGTGTAGCCTTGGGGGAGCGACAATGTCAGCCGTCAAACCCTTCGACAATGACCAACTCACCAACCGAGATTTCCTGACGGATCGCGCGGGCTTTGGCATATTGGTCGCAATTATAGCAGCCCAGCGCATCGTCCATGGAGGCAAACTCGATCACCACGTTGCGGCCCCGGTTTTCGCCTTCGCCACCGCCGATAGCACCGCCGCGCACGATGAACTTTGCACCAAACTCTTTGTAGGCCGGTGATGCGGCTTCAACATATTCGCTGTAGCGCTCGGGTTGGGTGACGTCGATGCGGGCAATCCAGTAGGCTTTAGGCATGGTTGTTCCTTCAGGCGGTCAATGCCGCGTTCATTTGGTTCAAAATATCGATGGCCGCCGCCTGACGGTCCTGTGCGGCAATGATGGGCCGTCCGACAACAAGATGGCTTGCCCCGGCGGCAATGGCGTCTTGCGGGGTGACGACGCGTTTTTGATCACCTACCGCGCTGCCCGCCGGGCGGATACCCGGTGTCACCACCGCCATATCGGGACCGACAATGTCGCGCACAGCTTCGGCTTCCGCCGCTGAGCACACAATGCCGCCCATACCCGTCTTGTGTGCTTGGCGCGCGCGCTTGAGCACCAGCGTTGACGCATCATCATGGTAGCCCGCCGCAGAAAGGTCCTGATCATCCATTGACGTCAAAACGGTTACGCCAAGCAGGCACAAATCAGAGCCTTTTGCCGCTTCAACAGCGGCAGCCATTGCCTTGGGGTAGGCATGCAGCGTCAACATATCGACGCCCATCTTGGCGACGTTTTCGACACCTTTGGCCATGGTGTTGTCGATATCCAGCAGCTTCATATCCAAGAAGACTGACTTGCCGGCCCTTTTCAGCTCGCCTGCGAAATCCAACCCACCGGCGAAGGCCAACTGATAGCCGATTTTGTAGTACGAAACACTATCGCCTAGCGAGGCCACGATTGCAGCAGCCTCCAAGACGGAAGGCACATCCAGGGCGACGATTAAGCGGTCTTTTACTTCAGCCATGGGAGGCATTTCGCTCCATTGATAACTTCGCCCATGTCAATCGCACAGAGCAAGTCTGCTCTCAAGCGCAAAACAAAACGTTCAACCGCGGCCACGGCCCGGTGTGGCGTGCGCCATCAGCGCTTTGCAGGTGGATTGCAACATGCCGAGCGTGCGCTCATTGGTGGGCAAACCATCGTCACCAAAGGCATTGCCCGCGTTTGAAACTGCGGCCTGCTCGGTGATGATTTGCGCGCCGACATTCATCAACACCGAACGCAAATGGTACAGGCCGCGAATGCCGCCAAGCGCGCCCGGCGACGCGGCACCCAGCGCGACCGTCAGCCCGGCATAGGGTTTGGGATCGGCCTTGATGACGCTCAGCCAATCGAGCGTGTTTTTCAACAGCGGTGTAATCGACGAATTATATTCAGGCGCAGCGATAAAAACAGCGTCATGGGCGGCAAATTGCCTGGCAAGTTTCAGCGCATTGGCCGGATCGCCATTTTCCTTGTGCCAATCCTCATCCAAAATGGGCAGCGGGTAATCCGCCAGGGAGATCATGGTTGTCAGCGCGCCATTGTCGGCCAAAATCTTGTTGGCGGCATGGGCCAGTTGAACATTGACAGAGCCGGCACGGTTGGAACCGGCAAACAGGAGCACTTTGACAGACATGGATAACCTTTATGGGAATTGAGATAACGCTTTTTTGCAAATAGGAGCTGGCTGAGGCTTGTCACCAAAAAATTTTAGCCGTCCGATTTCAGGCGATAGGTCCAGACGCGCGCGGGCGGTAGATTTTTCCACACCCAAGTTGACTTGGTGACGGCAATGTCGGCGTCAGCCAAATCATCCAGTTCCACCGGCGAACGCACACCATAGGAGAACTGGACCAGCGGTCTGCCATGCGGCACCCGTGCCAGCGCGTCACGCACCAACTGGCGCCGCATGGGCCGCGAGAAATTAAGCAGAGGCAGACCGGAGATCACGCAATCAAACGTCGTGTCCTTGAAGGCATCCAAGGTGCCGTCAAGATCAAACGCGTTGCCATGGACCACATTGATAGCCGGAAAAGCGCGGCGCAATTGGGTGCAAAAGCGCGGCTCAAACTCCAGCGCCACCAGTTGTTGCGGTGCGAGGCCCGTTTTCAGGATAGCGCTCGTAATGGCTCCTGTGCCCGGACCCAATTCCAGAACCGGCAGGCCGCTTTGCACATCGATAAAGCTGGCCATCAATGCGGCAAGATCATTGGAGGTGGGCGCGATAGCCCCGGTTTGGCGCGGCGATTGGACGAGCGCGCCGACAAAGTGCATGCGGTCGGATAGTTTTTCGCGGATGACGGCCGCTTTATCCAGCGCCTTTTGTTTGGCATATCGCCCAACCGCCCTGGCGCGGCTGTCGGTGATATTACTCCCCAAGGTCGAAAAAATCCTTCATGCGGGTAAAAAAGCCCGATGATTGTGGTGAATTTTCGGTCTTGGAAATCCCTTCGAACTCCTGCAGCAACTCACGCTGGCGCTTGGAGAGGTTTTGCGGCGTTTCCACTGCAATCTGGATGTAGAGATCGCCCATATCTGAACGTCGCAACACCGGCATGCCTTTGCCTTTGAGGCGGAACTGACGGCCGGACTGGGTGCCTTCGGGCACTTTAACGCGTGCCTGACTGCCATCCAATGTGCCGACTTCAAACTGGCCACCCAGTGCTGCGGTCGTCATGGACAATGGAATTTTGCAATAAAGATCAGAGCCGTCGCGCTGGAAGAATTCGTGCGGCTTGACCGATATGAAAATGTAGAGATCACCGGTCGGTCCACCCCGGAAGCCAGCCTCGCCCTCACCCGCCAAGCGGATGCGGGTGCCGTCTTCAATACCGGCTGGAATATTGACGGAAAGCGAACGCTCTTCGGTCACCCGGCCCTGGCCCGAACAGTCAGTGCACGGATCTTTGATCACCTGGCCACGACCATGACAGGCCGGACATGGCCGCTCCACCGAAAAGAAACCCTGAGCCGCGCGTACACGACCAGAGCCGCCGCATGTGCCGCAGGTTGTTGGACTTGTGCCGGCTTTGGCTCCGCTGCCATCGCACGTCTTGCACGCGGCAGACGTGGGCACGCGAATTTGCGCCGTTTTGCCGGCGTAAGCTTCTTCCAATGAAATTTCGAGATTGTAGCGCAGATCTGCGCCGCGTTCGCGACCGCCGGACGAGCGCCGCTGGCGACCACCGCCCATCATCTCGCCGAAGATATCTTCGAAAATATCGGAGAAGCCACCGGCGCCACCAGCACCAAACGGGCCTGCGCCACCGCCACCCATGCCGCCATTTTCAAACGCGGCATGGCCATAACGGTCATAGGCGGCGCGCTTTTGCGGGTCCTTCAAGGTTTCGTAAGCCTCATTGGCTTCCTTGAATTTGGCTTCCGCCGTGGCATCGCCGGGATTCTTGTCGGGGTGATATCTCATCGCCATTTTGCGGTAAGCGCTTTTCAGCGCCTTTTCATCCGCACCGCGATCAACACCCAATGTCTCGTAAAAGTCAGCCTTGGCCATCTGCCGTCATCCCCTCAGAATGACGCCTCCGCACACCCATCGCATGCGGAGGCTATCCTTGATCAGATCAAGCTGATTTTTTGTGGTCTTGATCGTCGTCATTGATTTCTTCGAAATCAGCGTCGACGACATCATCGTCCATTGCGTCCGCGGCCGCATCGGCTGCCGCAGCGCTTTCTTCTTCCGCCTGCGAGGCTTCATAGATAGCTTGGCCCAGCTTCATGGAAGCCTGCATCAGCGTTTCGGTTTTTGACGACACTGCGTCACCGTCCAGCTCTTCCTTGCCAATCTCTTCTTTCAGCGCGGCAATGGCATCATCGATGGCCATCTTGTCTTCATCAGAGACCTTGTCGCCGTGCTCTTTCATCGACTTCTCGGTTGAGTCGATCAGGCTTTCAGCCTGGTTCTTGGCTTCGACGGTTTCGCGGCGTTTCTTGTCTGCCTCAGCGTTGGCTTCGGCGTCTTTCACCATCTGCTCGATCTCGGCGTCAGACAAACCACCGGACGCCTGAATGCGGATTTCGTGCTCTTTGCCGGTGCCCTTGTCCTTCGCTTTCACGTTGACGATACCGTTGGCATCGATGTCGAAGGTCACTTCGATTTGCGGCACGCCGCGTGGTGCCGGAGGAATGCCAACCAGATCGAACTGGCCGAGCAGCTTGTTATCGGCTGCCATTTCACGCTCACCTTGTGACACGCGAATGGTCACGGCTGACTGGTTGTCGTCAGCAGTTGAAAAGGTTTGGCTCTTCTTGGTCGGGATGGTAGTGTTGCGCTCGATCAGCCGTGTGAACACGCCGCCCAGTGTTTCGATGCCCAGTGACAGCGGTGTCACGTCAAGCAACAGCACGTCTTTGACGTCGCCCTGCAGCACGCCACCCTGAATGGCCGCACCCATAGCAACCACCTCGTCCGGGTTCACGCCCTTGTGCGGGTCTTTGCCGAAGAAGTTTTTGACGGTCTCCTGAACCTTTGGCATGCGCGTCATACCGCCAACCAGCACAACTTCATCGATGTCGCCGGCGC